>NZ_JASNRB020000022.1:0-95517 GCF_030411975.2 Massilia orientalis
GCCGTCGACCTGGAATACCGCTACGCCGAAGACACGATGCCGCGCGGCGTGCTGGGCCTGAACGCAGCCATGTTCAAGGGCTACCTGCGCTTCATCGCGAACCGCCGCGCCGTCCAGATCGGCCTCGACGCGCTGTTCCCGAACGAGGAAAACCCGTTCCCGTGGATGAGCGAGATGATCGACCTGAAGAAGGAACGCAACTTCTTCGAGACGCGCGTGACCGAGTACCAGACCGGTGGGGCGTTGAACTGGGATTGATTCCTGCAGCGCTCACGTGACGAAGCCCGCCGATCGGCGGGCTTTTTTATTTGGGCTGTAGTGTGCTGCATTCTGTAAATCGATCGGCATGAACTCGGCATAATGACTCGGAATTGCCGCCGCGATTATTCACGCATTCCGGCTTTTTTATATTTCACGAATTATCTCAAGATACGTCATTTTAATGTCGAAAAGGAAAATAAATATGATTCTGTGCAATGGATATTAATTCAGAATTATTCTGGAAAATCAAGGGCTTAGAAAATGGATGGAATATTTGCCCGAATCGAATCGTGCGCATGGACAGTCTCTATTGATTCGAAATAACATATATGGTTGTGTCGGTTTCTCCACTCAATATACCGACTTATCCGACCGTGCCTGGCAAGGAAGTTTTGCATGAACCTCAAGGATCTCATTGAAGCATTTGCCGGCCTCTCCGAGGCGAATCGCCCCATCCGTTTACGACTGTCTCAAGAGCGGCAAGTGCTCGATGATGTCCTGCTGGTCAAGCGTGTCACCGGCAATGAAGCGATGTGTGGCGGCCTGGAATACCGGCTCCTGTGCGTATCGACGCATGCCGGCTTGCCCCTCAAGGAATTCATCACACTGCCCGTCGAACTCCAGTTCGTGACGGATCGCGGCGATGTGCGCGCCGTCTGCGGCATCGTGGCACAAGCGGCAGCGGGCCAGAGCGACGGTGGCCTGGCGACGTACGAACTGGTGGTGCGCGATGCTCTGGCGTTGATGGAGCACCGGACCAATACCCGCGTCTTCCGGAACCGGAACGAACTGGATATCACGGAGGTCATTCTCGACGAGTGGCGCCAGAATAATCCGGTGCTGGCAAAAGCGTTCGACGTCGATTGGTCGCATATCATCAACACTTATCCGGCCCGCGAATTCACCATGCAGCACAACGAATCCGATGCCGACTTCTTGCGGCGTTTGTGGAAACGGCGCGGCATCGCATGGTGCATGCGCCCCGGACGGGCGAGCCAGGCGCACGACCAGGAAACGCCGGCCCATTCTCTCGTGCTGTTCGACGACGCCTTCACGCTGCCGCAGAATGCCGCCGGGACGGTGCGTTATCACCGCGACGCCGGTACGGAAAAAGGCGACACAGTCATCACCTGGAATGCCGTGCGCACGCTCAAGCCGGGCAATGTCTCACGCCAGAGTTGGGATTACCTGCAATCCCGTCCGATGACGAGCAATACGTCGTCGCGCATCGACCAGGGGAAAACGGGTAACCAGTTCGCAGCCAGCCTGGACGACTATCTGATCGACATGCCGCATGCGGGCGAGGACGGTGACGATTACCGCAAGCTCGGCGAATTGCGCATGAAGCGCCACGAATACGAATCCAAATGCTTTTATGGCGAAGGCAGCGTACGCGCGCTTTGCGTCGGCGAATGGGTCGCTTTGACCGGGCATCCCGAGATCGATACACATCCCGAGAACGAACGCGAATTCGTCGTGACCCGGCTCGAGGTCGAGGCGGAAAACAATCTGCCCAAGACCATCGACGACCAGGTCCGGCGGCTGTTTGCCCTCAGCCGCTGGGATGACGGACCTTCTGCCGACGCGCTGCAGCAAGCCAGTATGGAGCGCGGCATGCGTTACACGAACCGTTTTTCGTGCGTACGCCGAGGCATTCCGATCGTACCCGCGTTCGATCCCCGGGCCGATTTGCCGCGACCGCGCCTGCAAAGCGCGCGCGTCGTCGGGCCGGCGGGCGAAGAGGTGCATTGCGACGAACATGGCAGGGTCAAGGTGCGCTTTCCTGGCACCCGGCCGGAAGACCACGGCCATGCGCAGGACGCCGGTGCCAGCGACAGCGACCGCGACTCCGCCTGGGTCCGCGTGGCGAGCACGTGGGCCAGTAACCAATGGGGTACCATCACGCTGCCTCGGGTCGGCGACGAAGTCATCGTCGATTTCCTGGGCGGCGACCCCGACAAGCCGATCATCGTGGCGCAAGTGTATGGCGGCACGGCGCCGCCGCCGTCGTTCACCCACACGGGCACGCTGCCCGGCAATAAATACCTTGCCGGGATCAAGAGCAAGGAAGTGCAGGGGACCCGCTACAACCAGCTGCGGCTGGACGATACGCCGGGCGAGATCAACGCGCAGCTGTCTTCGGAACACGGTCATAGCGAGCTCAACCTGGGTTGGCTCACGCATCCTCGCAGCGAGGGCAAGGGCGAGGCACGCGGCGAAGGCGCGGAACTGCGCAGCGACCATGCCGTCGCGGTGCGCGGTGCCAAGGGTGTCCTGATCAGTGCCGACGCCCGTACGCAAGCCGGCGGCAAGCAACTCGATCGCGCCGAACTGGTCGGCTTGATGGAAGTGCTGCAGGGCGTGCAACGCCAGCTGTCCGAACTGTCGTCGACGCATCACGCGGACGACACGGACGATCACGAACTGAAGCAATTGCTCGGTCACCTGAAACAATGGGAAGCGGGCACCAATACCGCGAGCGGCATCACGGACGGAGGCGGCCAGCCTGTCGTCGCACTGTCCGCACCGGCCGGCATGGCGATGGCGAGCCAGAACAATATCGCGCTCGGCGCGCAGACGCACGTCGATGTGGTCAGCGTCGGCAATACCCAGTTCTCCGTCGGCAAGCGGCTACTGGCGCGCGTCTCGGAAAGCATCAGCCTGTTCGCGCATCGCCTGGGCATCAAGCTGATCGCCGCCAGCGGCAAGCTGGAACTGCAGACGCATGGCGACGACATCGAACTCACGTCGGCGAAGCGCATCGTGCTGACGGCCGCCGACGAGATCGTGCTGCAGGCGCCGAAGGTGCGATTCGTGGCGCAGGGTGCGCAGGTGGACATCGGCGGCGGCGCCATCACGCAGCAGAGCAGCGGGGCGCACACCATCAAGTCGTCGACGTTCGCGCACGTGGGGCCGGGAGGCGGCGCGCCGCCCGGTGTCGAACTTCCCGTCAGTACGCTGAAAACGGACGAACGATTCGTGCTCGCCCGCCGCGGCAGCGGACGCCCGCACGCCAATCAACGCTACCGGATCGACCTGGACGACGGCCGCACCATCGAAGGCGTCACCGATCAGAACGGACATACCGAACTGGCACGGGACATGGCGCTGAAGATCGCGCGCCTGACCCTTTTGAAAGAGTAATGGAAGAGTAACCCATGAGTGATACCGATACCGCTACCCGCCTGGTCGGCACCGGCTGGGACGAACACGGCAACGATACCGCGCAGTCTGTCCTTACAGGTACCAATCTGAAGGTTCGTGCGTTGTGCCTGACGACACCGGATCTTGTCGTACCTATTTTGTTCGTGCCGGGCATTATGGGGACACGTCTCAAAGTGAAGAACAGAGATGCATCAGCGTGGTTTCCCCCGGAGAGTACTTGGGAAGGCCTCGTCACCGTGCTCAAGCATCTCAATAAGTCAGCCGCTGACCGGCAAAAACTGCTCGATCCAAACAATACCGAAGTGGACGATGACGGACCAGCGCACCCGGATGAGTCCAGCAAGGCACTGTTGGCTATTGCCCCTGGTACGACTGACGCCGAACGCGCCAAATGGCGAGGCTGGGGACAGTTGTACGGTAAGAGCTATGGGGGGATACTTTCGTTGCTCGAGAAGTGCCTCGCACTTATTTTTGATCCGGACACCCAAGGCAAACAGCTTACCGCGACATGGAAAACACTGGTGATGGACCAGCAGGATGCAGCGAAGCTCGGTGCGCAGAAACCGTTCACGCCGTTGCAGGAAGAGCATCTGCGTGATGCCGCCGACGTTCTTTATCCGGTACATGCCGTCGGCTATAACTGGCTTCGAAGTAATAAAGAATCCGGCGAACACTTAGCGCTGGAAATTGAACGCATTACTGGTCATTATCGCAGTAAGGGAAAAATCTGCGACAAAGTTATAATCGTTACGCATAGCATGGGTGGCCTCGTTGGACGAGCATGTGCCCAAATTCCCGGTGTGGCAGATCGTATCCTAGGTATTGTGCATGGCGTCATGCCAGCGATCGGTGCGCCCGCGACATATAAACGTATTCGGGCCGGTTTTGAGGGGGTAGAGCAAGTCTTGCTAGGGAGAAATGGGGCCGAGTGTACAGCAGTTATGGCCAATGCACCAGGGCCATTGGAGTTGTTACCTACTGCACAGTATAAAACACAAACTGAAAAAGGGCCAAGACATTGGCTTCGTGTAAGCTATGCAATGGTAAATATGCAAGGGCTGTCGGAAGAAGTCGATACTTTGCTTGGCGATGAAGATCCTTATGGAGAGATTTATTTAAATAATACTGAAAGTTGGTGGAGGTTGGTAAAGGAAGAGCTGATCGACCCGGTAGGGAGGTGGGAAAAAGAAGAAGCTAAGCGGGAAGGAAGGAAGATCGTCGGGGAAAATTCTCGGGAATCTGATTTCAAGAAGTTTTTAGTTAATATGGATGATGCACGAAAGCTTCAGGATTTTATTTCGGATAAATACCATCCTAATACTTATGCATACTACGGTGCCGATGCTAAACAGTTGGCGTGGAACGAAGTGCACTGGAAAGCTACTAAGGCTGCTGCTGGTGATCTCAAGCGTGCGCTATTGATGGCTGATGATTTAAATGGCTCCATCAAATTATCGTTTGATGAAAAAAATCAGCACGGGTTTGAAATTCAGAAGGCGCAAGGGCCAGGGGACGGTACCGTCCCGGCGGAGTCTGGGTCTGCACCGACCCCGTATGTAGTTCAGATCTTCCGACATGAAGGCAAAAGAAAGGGTCATGAAAGCTACGATCACCAAGGTTCATATGGAGCGAAGCTTGCCCAGTCAGTTACCTTATATTCCATTGTAAAAATTGTCTCCAGTTCTAGCTGGTTAAAGCAAAAATTACCTAAGACATGAAAACGTACGGTCTATTTCTTCTTGCTTTCGCGGCAGCGTTCTCTGTAAGCCCTAATGCTTGCGTTGCCGCTCCAAATCGCCCTCATCTATTCGTCATGGCAAATAATAACGTGAGCACGGCACCTTCATCACCTACATCCACTTTTTGCGTCGGCCGGTTTCTGATCGATATTCCTGCTGGCTCTAAACTCACTGGAGGAAATTACAAGTACGACTTCCTTGCCATTGAGTCGGTAAAGACCATGTCGCTTGAAGAATTCGAGAAGGAAACAACTGCGCATGAATCAATTTTAAAATCGTCCATCAATGGTCGGACAAAAAAGAGCATGTTACTTGAGTCTGTGCAGCCCGAGAAGACCACGCGAATATTTTCTTCATGGAAGTCTGATGCAAGCACTGCCCAAGTTGTCGTTTTTGGATACCGGTGGATTGGCGGTCATCGATTTCTTTTGAAGGATAGCGTCGACGACGATAAGCAGAAAGTTGGAATGGAAAACATGGGCAAAGTGCTTTCTCGTCTGCGCTCTCGTTCTGAAACAGAAATGCCCAGTGAGCCTGGATACTGCTTTGACGGCGGTTTAATCGCAAATTCAGAATGGGAAAATGAAGAGGCTGGCGTGGACTTTCGCGTTGCCGACCATCCCGATACGATCCTATCGGTATGGTTTTACCCTCTTGCCAAATATAAGCATGACAAGCCTTTGCTTGAACGCATGGGGGGGATGACGCAGGTGCTCGGTAATCTTGCCACATCAATACATATTCTACGTAAAGGCAATCGGCAGGTTGGACCGTACAAGGGACAGGAACATCTCGCGTCGGCGCCAAACAGTGGAGGTATGCGTGGACACGCGTTTGTCTGGGAAACTCAGGGCGAGGGCACGCTGGAGACACCTGCCATCAAGATCGAGTTATCGACCGGTCATGCGGATCGCAAAGGCAATCCCCAAAAAACAAGCCTGACTGACGAACAGGCGATGAAGCTGTGGGACGACGTCCTCAACAGTTTCCGCTTGCGTCCTACAGGCGACACCGTGAAGACCAGTGACGTCTCTCCTCAACCCCATCCGCGCCTTCCGCTCGGAGAACTTGCTGCGACCGGTCGCGCGTGCCCGCAGACGGGCTGGTGGCAAGCCAGCGAGGCCGGCGAGATCGAAGGCGGTGCGCGTCAGTACTTCACGGCGGGGGAAACGATGCCGCAGGTGACCATGTTGGGCGAATCGTCGTTGTGGCAAAAGCTCAAGGGAGCGCGTCCTTCGTATCGTACGGCGACCGTGTGGAAACTGGTCGATTACGACGCCGAGGTGCCAAAGCCGCAGTCGATCGCGCAGGCCGCACCAGGCAACGCAAGTTCCGACGCTCATGGCCTTGGTGACGGATCGTCGCACCAAGATAAGGGGTAACCGATGCCCAATGTGATTCGCCTTGGGGATCCCACGTCGCACGGTGGCAAGGTCGTGAGCGTGAGTGCGCAACATTTCACGGTTGACGGCATCGCGGTGGCCCGCGTGGGCGACATGTGCAGTTGTCCGATCGCGGGACATACCGTTTGCGTCATTGCCGAGGGCGACCCGCACCACGTCATCGACGGTGTCGCGGTCGCTTACGAAGGGCACAAGACGACTTGCGGCGCCGCCTTGATTGCGACGATCGGGAACTTCAGCGGTCAATAGATCGGTCTCGTTCTTGTTGGCTGCGCTCGTGATGGCCACGTGCGCAGCGCTTGGCGCCTGCACGGCCGTATCCGGCAGTTCCAGACTATCGACCATGACACACACGGTGCCGCTACCACCTCCACATTCTGCATGGGACGCTTCCTGATCGATGTGCCTGCCGGGTCCACGCTCAGTGGAGGCAACGATAAGCATGACTTTATCCAGATCGAGCCGGTCAAAGCCATGACCGATTCCTGTTAGAAGGCGATGTCGGCGGTAGCAAGCGGGAGAGCACCATGAATCGCATGTGAGAGGCACTCTCCCGTCTTCGCCCCGCGCCAGGCAGCAACGGGATGCGCGCACACGCGTTCGTATGGGAGACCAGGGCGGCGGCACGCTGACACGCCCGCCACCTGGCGGGATTTCTTATTTTCCGTCCGCAGCAAACTTCTGGATCGCCGCCATCGTCGCCTCCGGCGCCTCTTCCATCAGCCAGTGCCCCGCATCCGGAATGACCACTTCGGTGACGTTGGTGGCCGCATTGCGCATTACGACCGCCTCGTTGGCGCCGAACGATTTGGCGCCGCCGATCGCCAGCACGGGCATCGGCAGTTTATTCGCGACGACTTTCTGGTTGACCTCGGCATCCTTGGGAAAGCTGAGGAATTGCGCGAAGGCCGAGTGCATGGCGCCGGGGCGGGCGTACAGCTTCGCATAATAAGACCGGGTCGCTTCGTCGACCTTCTTCGGATCGCCGGCGAATTCGTTCCAGAAGCGGTCCAGGTAGATGCGCTCGCGGCCGGCGACGAGGCGCTCGGCGTCCGGGCCGCCGAACGAGAAATGCCACAGCAGCGGATTACGCAGGATTTGTTCCCACGGCGGAATCCCGGGCACGGGCGCGTCCATGACGACGAGGCGGTCCGTCCTGTCGGGATAGCGGGAGGCGTAGGCGAAGGCGACCATCGTGCCGATGTCGTGGCCGACGACGACCGCGTGGTCGATGCCGAGCTTGTCGAGGACGGCGCGGACGTCGCCGGCCTGCGTCCATTTGTCGTAGCCGCCGGCCGGGTGCGAGGACAGGCCCATGCCGCGCAGGTCCGGCACGACGACGGTGTGGCTGGCCGCCAGGCGGGCGGCAAGCGGCGACCACATCGCGCCCGTGTCGCCGAAGCCGTGCAGCAGCACGACGGCGGGGCCGTGGCCGCCGGTGACCACGTGCAGGGCCGCGTCGCCGGCCTGGATCGTCTGCGCCTTGAACGCCGGCGGGAAGGGCTGGACGGCGGCGGTGGCGGGATGGCTGAGCGCCAGAGACAGCGACAGTGCGGCGGCGGCCGTTGCGATGCGTGGGAACATGAGGATCTCCTGGGTTGACGGGCGTTGGGGTGGAGGCCAGTATGGTTTAGGATGAGCAGCCGGACTAGTCGCCAAATACCGCAACAGCAATTCGGAAACGCCGAACAAACAGGGTGAACAGACATGAAACTGGAAGGCATCGCCACGTTCGTCACCGTGGCCGAAAGCGGTTCCCTGAGCGAGGCGGCGCGCCGCTTGCGCGTGTCGCGCTCCGTCGTCAGCGAGCGTCTCGTCGAGCTGGAGCGGTCGCTCGGCGCCAGCCTGCTGCAGCGGTCCACGCGCAAACTGTCGCTCACGGAGGACGGCGCCGCGTTCCTTGCGCGCGCCGCGCGCATCGTGCGCGACGTGCAGGAGGCCGCGGCCGACCTGGCCGAGCGGCGCGGACAGCTGAGCGGCCCGCTGCGCATCGCCGCGCCCGTGACGTTCGGCCGCATGCACTTGGGTCCCGCGCTCTATCCCTTTCTCGCGCAGCATCCCGACATCCAGCTCACGCTGGAGCTGGACGACCGCCGGGTCGACGCGACGTCGGCCGGCTTCGATGCCGTCGTCCGCCACGGTCCGATCGCGGATACCTATCTCGTCGCATGGCAACTGGCGACGAGCCGGCGCGTGCTCGTCGCGGCGCCCGCGTACCTGGACCGGCACGGCACACCCCGTTCAGCGGACGAACTCGAGGACCACCGCGGCATCTTCTACACGCACCGCGGCGCGGCCGACTGGCGCTTCGCGCAGCAGGGCGAGACCCGCATCGTGCGCGCGCGGCCCAGCCTGGTCCTGAACAACGGCGACATGATGCGCGACGCCGCACTCGCCGGGCTGGGCATCGCGCTGCTGCCGGTGTTCATCGTCAGCGGGGCGCTCAAGGCAGGGACGCTGTGCGTTGTCGACGTCGGCGTCGAGGCCGAACAGGAATACATCTATATGGCGCACGCGGACGGCCAGCATCCGTCCGCGAAGCTGCGCGCGCTCGGCGCCTGGTTACGCGCGGCGTTCGGCGAACCGCCGTATTGGGAGACCGAGGGTCGGGGCTAGCGACGCTCAGCCGGCGGCCATGCGCAGCTGGAAGAACGCATTCGCCGTGAGGCGCCCCGTGCGCGGGTCGCCGACCATCAGCTCGGGCATGTGGATGTGTCCTGAGTGGAAGATCCCGCCGTTGTAGAAGATCGCCCGGTTGTAGCGTGGTTCGACCGTCAGCACCTTTTCGAACCAGCGGCTCGACGCGATCGCGAAGGTCGGCGGCACGTCCGGCATCGCCGCGCCGGCCCGTTCGTGGCGCCTCAGATCGTTTTCCAGGGCCGCGATCTCGGGCTCCGGCACCTTCGGCTTGAAGAAGCTGGTGCCGCCGAAGCGCTCGTCCCTGAACAGGTACAGCACCATCGCGCCCACGCCGACGCCGGCCGGCAGGCCCGTGAAGTCGCGGTGCGGCAGGCGCTGGCCCGGCAGCAGGTCTTGCGGGCGGCGCGTCACGAGCGACAGGCGGCTCTTCATGTCGAGGATGCGGCGCGCGCCCAGCGGCGCGCGCGCGTGCTGCAGGAAGCTGTCCTGGATGCGCGCCGCGAGCGCGCCGCCGAGCGGCAGTTCGGGACCCGGATAGTAGTTGCCCGCCAGGTCCTGGAAATTCATGTGGTTGTTCGCCGCGAAGTCGACCAGTGCCTCCGGCTCCAGCATGAAGTCGTCGATGATGACGCAGCGGTGGTCGTCGAAGATCGGTACCACGCCGACGCGCGGCTGCGGATTGAGCAGGGGGAGCATGACGGTGGCGGCGTTGTGAAGGAGCGTCCATGGTACAACGCCATGCCATGCCGCCGCCACTTCGGCCTTGCCCTCCGCAGTCCGTCATGTTCACCAGCCCGCTCCTCGACCATCCCGCCATCGTGCGCCGCCAGCGCGAACGTGCCGGCGTGGAGGCCGTGGCGGCACGGGACGAATGCACGATGTGCCACGCGCGCGCCGATGGACGCTGGACCTTCCACATCTACCGCCGCGACCGCGCAACGCACGCACCCGCGGTCGATGTGCCTTGGTGCGTACCTTCGACGATACGTTGATGCCATCTAGCGTGGTCCAACGCACGCATTCTTCACGATTTTGTACGTGCGTCGCGCCACGACGCGGAGTCTGAGGCTATCATGCGTTCAATTCCAACTTGTCGTCGTCGTCACGCGAACCGAACGTCATGACCCGAGTCCTCTTCATCCACCAGAATCTGCCGGGCCAGTTCCGCCGGCTGATGCGGTATCTGCAGACGCGGCCCGACTTCGACGTCGTCGCGATCGGCGAAGAGACCGCGGTGCGGCGCGAGCCCTTGGGACCGAAGGTGCGGACGATCGGCTACGCCAGGCCGGACGGTCCGGGCGAGAAGACCCATCACTACCTGCGCCACTTCGAAGGTTGCGTGCGCCGCGGCCAGGCCGTCGCGCGCGCGTGCGTGGCGCTGAAGCAGGAAGGCTTCGCGCCCGACGTCGTCGTGTGCCACCCCGGCTGGGGCGAGGCCCTGTTCGTCAAGGACGTGTTCCCGCAGGCGCGCCTCGTCGTGTTCTGCGAGTTCTGGTGGGCGGCAAGCGGGTTGGACGTCGGTTTCGATCCCGAGTATCCGGTGAGCTTCGACGACCGCCTGCGCATCCGCATCAAGAACTCCGTGCTGATGCAGTCGCTGCTCGCGGCCGACGACGGCGTCGCGCCCACGGCGTGGCAGCGCGGCGTGCACCCGCCCGAACTGCGCGGCAAGATCCGCGAAGTCCACGAGGGCATCGACACGCAGCAACTGAGCCCCGATCCGCAGGCGCGGCTGGAACTGCCCGGCGGCGCCGTGCTCACGCGCGCGCAGCCGGTGCTGACGTTCGTCGCGCGCAACCTCGAACCCTACCGCGGCTTCCACGTCTTCATGCGCAGCCTGCCACGGCTGCTGGCCGGGAATCCGGAGCTGCAGGTCGTCGTCATCGGCGGCGACGGCGTCAGCTACGGCCGCCGTCCGCCGCCGGGCCATGCAAGCTACCGCGACGCGCTCAAGGCCGAGCTGGACGGCGGCGCCGAGACCGTCGACTGGTCGCGCGTGCACTTCCTCGGCAAGGTGCCGTACGCCACCTACCGCAGCGCGCTGCAGGTCTCGAGCCTGCACGTGTACCTGACGTATCCGTTCGTGCTGTCCTGGTCGATGCTGGAAGCGATGACCGTCGGCGTGCCGGTGCTGGGCTCGGATACGGCGCCGGTGCGGGAAGTGATCCGCGACGGCGAGAACGGGTTCCTGACCCCGTTCTTCGACACGGCGCTGCTCGCCGACCGCGCGCTCGACCTCATCGCGCGCCGCCACGAGATCGCCCACGTCGGCCTGGCCGGACGCGAGACGGTGCGCACGCGCTACGATTTCGAAACGGTGGGCCTGCCGGTCTACCTCGACCTGCTCACGCCATTGGATGAGCGCGCGGACACGGAGGAGGTCGCATGACGGACCGCTTCGCCTTCCACTACGCCCCCGACGGCTACTCGACATCGGGCCCGCGCCTGATGGGACGCCAGGCCGCCGGCGCCGGACTGCTGCGTGCGATCGCGACGGCGCCCGGTCTCGAGTCGGTCGGCTGCTTCGCCGGCGGCCAGGCCCACGCGGCCGAAGGCGAGCGCCTGCTGCGCGAGTCCGGCTACAAGGGCCAGGTCGACTGGATCGCGCAGGGCCGCCCGCAGGACCTGGAGCGCTACGGCACGCTGTACCACCCCGCGCCCGGCATCGAACGCCTCGCGTGGCGCCGCCAGGGACTCGGCGAGCGCCGCTACAGCCTGTGCGGCATCACGCACACGACGGCCAGCCACGCCGTGATGACGAGCCTCGCCAACCTGCTCGTGGCGCCCGTGCGCAGCTGGGATGCCGTGATCTGCACGTCGCGCGTCGTGCGCGACAGCGTGCGCCGCGTGCTGGAGCGCCAGGCCGAGTATTTGAGTGCGCGCCTCGGTGCCCAGCGCTTCGAACTGCCGCAGCTGCCCCTGATCCCGCTCGGCGTGCACGCGGCCGACTTCGACATCGACGCATCCCGCCGCGCCACCGTGCGCCGGCGCCTGGGGTTGGAAACCGGCGACGTCGCGTTCCTGTTCCTCGGCCATTTGTCGTTCCACGCGAAGGCGCATCCGCAACAGATGTTCGCGGCGCTCGAAGCCGCGGCGCAGGGCGGTGGGCGCGTGCACCTGGTGCTGTGCGGGTGGTTCGCCAACGAGGCCATCGACAAGGCCTTCCACGAGGCGGCCGCGCAACTGTGCCCGTCCGTGACGCTGTCGGTGCTGGACGGCCGCGTGGCGGCGAACCGGCTCGACGCCTGGGCCGCCGCCGACGTCTTCATCTCGCTCGCGGACAACGTGCAGGAGACCTTCGGCCTCACGCCGCTGGAAGCGATGGCGGCGGGCCTGCCGTGCATCGTCAGCGACTGGAACGGCTACCGCGACACCGTGCGCGACGGCGTGGACGGCTACCGCATCCCGACCGTGATGCCGGATGCGGGCGCGGGCCCCGATCTCGCGCAGCGTTACGACGATGGCGTGGACAGCTACGACGCGTACTGCGGCCATACGAGCCAGGCGGTCGCCGTGGATGGACCGGCCCTCGCGCAGGCCTGCGCGCGCCTCGCCGGCGATGCCGCGCTGCGGCGCGAACTGGGCGAGAACGCACGCCGGCGTGCGCGCGCGGAATTCGATTGGGCCGTCGTGTTCGGACGCTACCGCGCGTTGTGGCGCGAGCTCGACGAACGGCGCCGCGCCGATGCGGCGCTCGGTCCCGCGCTGCCGGCGGTCGTGCCGGACCGGCTCGATCCGTTCGAGCTGTTCGCCACCTACCCGACGCTGCGGATCACGCCGGCGTCGATGGTGGAACTCGCGCCGGACGCATCGCTCGCGCTGCTGCGCCAGTATCGCGAGCTCGCGATCAACCGCTTCGCGCACGCGTCGCTGCCGACGCTGGAAGAGTTTGGACAGATCTTCGGATCGATCGAATCGCGGCCGATGCAGGTCGACGAGCTGCTCGACGCGCTCGGACCGTGCGACCGGCCGACTTTGCTGCGCGGACTCGCGTGGCTGTGCAAGATGGACTTGCTGCGTATCACCGCGGCGGAGGACTGATTTCGAATATCGCCTTTAAATAAAGGCTTTATGCGGAATGGTAGTAACGTAATGCGCATTGTTTTGCGCGCTTGTTTTTGGAGACCAAGCAAGACGAGGAAGGAATCAAACGTTATCGCAGCGATCGTTTCGGTTGAGGTTATCGCTGGTTCACCTGTAAAAGACATGAAAAATATTGTGTGCGGGTTGCGCACTGACAAGGTTTTCGTGTACTTTACGTGATTGAATTTGTCAAAACGTGAAGACGCCGATTTTCGAGGCGTTCAACGGGAAACAAACCGATCATAAATGGGACGCTGATTCATTCAGTATGCACGTAAGCTTAGCGAAAAGAACAAGCCGCATTGCCTGATAAACGTCGGGTATGGCGGCTTTTTCTTTTCGCGGCCAGCGGGCTGCGATGTGGACAGCGCAGTGAGCCATCGGACTTTAGTCGTTTAGGTCGTCGGCGACGACGATTAGCCGAGGTGCCGCGGAGAGCGATTGAGCGACTACTGTATGAATACACAGTATAGCGTAAATCGACGATGAATGCCCGGAGGTTTTACGGGTTTTATCGAATCGCCGCGTCAGTTCGGCTGGTGCCGGATTCATTGACGCAAACATAGCGTTTGCGCCGATGAATAATTCGCCCGACCAAGCAGACCGGGTTGGACGGGTTCAAACCATGTAGCGTAATTTCTCATCGCAGAGAAGGAGAACAGAAAATGGCAACCGCCGCGAAAAAACCAGCAGCAAAGCCGGCCGCAAAAGCCGCCACCAAACCGGCCGCAAAGGCAGCAGCAGATAAACCAGCAACCAAAACCGTAGCCGCTAAAGCCGCTGCGAAGCCGGCTGCGAAAAAAGCCGCAGCGACCAAAGCTCCGGCTAAATCGGCAGCAACCAAAACCGCCGCCAAGTCGACCGCCGCCGCTAAACCGGCTGCAAAGAAAGCTGCAGCAACCAAGACCGCCGCCGCTAAACCGGCAGCAAAGAAAGCCGCTGCAACCAAGACTGCAGCAACCAAGTCGACCGCTACCAAGTCGGCTGCAACCAAGACCGCCGCCAAGTCGACCACCGCCGCCAAACCGGCAGCGAAGAAGACTGCAGCCAAGTCGACCTCCGCCGCCAAGCCGGCAGCGAAGAAAACCGCCGCCAAGTCGACCGCAACCAAAGCCGCCGCCAAACCGGCTGCGAAGAAGACCGCTGCCAAGTCGGCCGCTGCTGCCAAACCGGCTGCGAAGAAAGCAGCAGGCAAGACCGCCGCCAAGTCGACCTCTGCTGCCAAACCGGCCGCAAAGAAAGCAGCAGGCAAGACCGCTGCCAAGTCGACCGCCGCCGCTAAACCGGCTGCAAAGAAAGCAGCAGGCAAGACTGCCGCCAAGTCGACCGCCGCCGCTAAACCGGCTGCCAAGAAAACTGCTGCCAAGTCGACCGCTGCCGCCAAACCGGCTGCCAAGAAAGCAGCAGGCAAGACCGCCGCCAAGTCGACCGCTGCCGCTAAACCGGCTGTCAAGAAAGCGGCAGGCAAGACTGCCGCCAAGTCGACCGCCGCCGCTAAACCGGCTGCGAAGAAAGCAGCAGGCAAGACCGCTGCCAAGTCGACCGCTGCCGCCAAGCCGGCTGCAACCAAGACCGCCGCCAAGTCGACCACCGCCGCCAAGCCGGCTGCGAAGAAGACTGCAGCGACCAAGACTGCAGCGACCAAGACCGCAGCCACCAAGACCGCAGCCACCAAGACCGCAGCCACCAAGGCCGCCGCTCCCGCCGCCAAAAGCGAAGCCAAGCCGGCAGTGAAGAAGGCCGCCGCCAAGCCGGCCGCCAAGGCTGAAGCGAAGCCGGAAGCTGCTGCTGCTGTTGCGAAGAAGCCGGCCGCCAAGAAGGCCGCGAGCAAGACCGCAACCAAGGCTGAAGCCAAGCCGGAAGCCAAGGCCGAGTCGAAAGCTGAAACCAAGGCCGACACCAAGGCCGAGACGAAAGCCGAAGCCAAGACCGACGGCAAGGACAGCGGCGCCGCTGCAGCCCCGGCCCCGGCCGCGAAGTCGGTGATCGCACCAGCAGCATGGCCGTTCCCGACCAGCAGCCGTCCGTAAGCCATTCCTGCCTGGTTCAGGCAAAATACCGCTGTGTGAGCTTTCACACAGCGGTTTTTTTTTCAAGGAGTCGTCGTGCTGCCCATTCTTAAATTGATCGTCGATACCGCGGCCGGTGTGCTGGGTGGCGTCTTGCTGCTGCGTTTCTGGATGCAGGTGACCCGCGTGCGTCCGCCGGCGTCCGTCGCGCAATTTACGTTCACGTTGTCCGACTGGCTCGTGCGCCCGCTGCGCCGCATCGTGCCGGGCATGGGTGGTTACGACTGGGCCAGCCTGCTGGGCGCGTTCCTCGTCGTGCTGGCGGCATCGTCGATCCTGCTGCTGGCGGGGACGAGCGGCCAGGCCGTCGTGCTGATCGCCGTGGTCCGCCTGCTCGACTGGATCCTGTACGGTTTCATGGGCCTGTTGATCATCGAGGTGATCTTCAGCTGGGTCAATCCGCATGCGCCGCTGGCGCCGTTCGTCCACGCGCTCAACGACCCGCTGCTGCGCCCGTTGCGCCGCGTGATCCCGCCGGTCGGCGGCCTCGATCTGTCGGTGCTCGTGGCCTTCATCCTGATCCAGATCGCGCAATACCTGCTGCGCCAGGTGTTCTACATCTGACGCTGGCTACACCCAACAAAAAGCGCGCCGGTCCCGCGAGGGGCGGCGCGCTTTTCATTGGCCCGACGCTTTAGAAGCGGTAGCCGAAGGCCGCTTCGAATTTATCCGCGATCTCCTGCCGCGTGAAGCCGTGGTTCTGGCCGCCCTGGTGGGCGATCTTGATGGAACCCAGCAGGCTCGCCAGGCGGCCCGTCGTGGGCCAGTCGAGGTCATTGGCGATGCCGAACAGCAGGCCGGCGCGGTAGGCGTCGCCGCAGCCCGTCGGATCGACGACGCTGGCCGCCGGCACGGCCGGGATCTTGTGGTGCTCGCCGCCGGCGTAGATGTCCGAACCGGCTTCCCCGCGCGTGACGATGAGCGCGTCCAGGCGCGCGGCGATGTCCTGCAGGGGCAGGCCCGTGCGGTCCATCACCATCTCGAATTCGTAGTCGTTGCAGGCGAGGTAGCTGGCCTGGTCGATGAACGTCAGCAGCTCGTCGCCGCTGAACATCGGCAACTGCTGGCCCGGGTCGAAGATGAAGGGCACGCCCCGTTCCGCGCAGTCGCGCGCGTGCTTGATCATGCCGTCGCGTCCGTCCGGCGCGACGATCGCGACGCGCAGCGGCAGGTAGTCGGCCAGGCTGTTCTCGTGCGAGAACTGCATGGCGCCCGGGTGGAAGGCGTTGATCTGGTTGCCGTCCAGGTCGGCCGTGACGAAGCACTGGGCCGTGTACGCGTTCTCGATGGTGCGGATCGCGTTGGTGGCGAGGCCTTGCTGCTCCATGCGGTCGAGGTAGTCGCCGCCGTCCTGGCCGATGGTGCCCATGATGAGCGGCTCGCCGCCCAGCAGCTTCAGGTTGTAGGCGATGTTGACGGCGCAGCCGCCGTATTCCGTGCGCAGCGTCGGCACGAGGAACGAGACGTTCACGCGGTGCAGCTGGTCGGCCAGCAGGGTTTCGCCGAAACGGCCGTGGTATTGCATGATCTTGTCGAAGGCGATCGAGCCGCAGATCAGCGAGGTCTTGGTCATTGGAAGCCTCAAGGATAGAAAACGAAAGTGTGATAACCGGACGGCTGCAGGCCGTCCAGCGTGAAATGCAGTGTGACCGGCTGTTCCGAGTGCGGGCCGAAACCGCCCGCCGGCGACGTGCCGCGCGGCAGGTAGTCGGCGGGCGCCAGCACCCGGCGCAGCACGGGCTTGTCGCTGGCGTCGGTCAACTCGAGCTCGATGCTGGGCCAGGCCAGCACGAGGCTGCCCTGGTTGCGCAGCAGCGTATTCAAGGCGTACGTGTTCGGGCCCAGCGTCGTCAGTTCACCCGTCTCGATGACGAGGTTCTCGGTCTGCGCGGGCAGCTCCACGCGGCAGCCCAGCAGGGCGCACGCGCCCGCCAGGGCCGGCTTCAGGCCCGGATGCTGCGCGGCCAGCGTGTTGCGGAAGCCCAGCACCGCCTGGGCCAGCAGCAGGAGCAGCAGCACGACGGCGCCCGCGGCCATCAGCATGCGCTGCGTGCGCCCCATGCGTTCCTGGCGGCGGCTGCGCTTGACGAATTCGGGCTCGTCGGCGTCGGCGTCGAGCGCGAGGCGCAGCTTCGGCGGTTCGATCTTCGTCGGCGTCAGCTTGGAGCGCCGCGCGCGCGCCTCGGACGTACGCGCGGCCTTGCTGCGCGCCGGCGCGATCACGGGCGGGATCATCGCCGGTGCCGGCGCGGGCGGTTCGCTCGCGGCCGATGCGCGCAGCGGCAGGAAGGGCGGGGCGTCGGATGCCGGCGCGGGCGCGGGCGGTACCGGTGCGGGCTCGGGTTCCGGCTCCGGCTCCGGCTCGTAATCCGGTAGCGGCTGGGCGACGATTTCCTCGGTCACCGGCAGGTCGAAACCCGGCTCGATGCGGTCCGCGGGCGCGTAGGCGCTCGCTGGCGGCGGTTCGGCGACAGGGTCTTCGGCGGGCTCGGGTTCGGGCTCCGGTTCGGTGTCGGGCGCCGCGTGGACGACCGGTTCCAGTTGCGGTTCGACGCGGTCGGCCGGCGCGTAGGCGCTCGCTGGCGGCGGTTCGGCGACAGGGTCTTCGGCGGGCTCGGGCTCGGGTTCGGGCTCCGGTTCGGTGTCGGGCGCCGCGTGGACGACCGGCTCCAGTTGCGGTTCGACGCGGTCCGCGGGGGCATAGTCCGCCGCGACCGGCGCCGCTTCCGGCCCTTCTTCAGCCTCGGGCGCGCGCCGCCACACGTGCGCGCGCACCGGCTCGGGCTCCGGCTCGGGCACGTCGTCGGCAGGCTTCGGCAGGATGCCGAGCGGATCGAAGGTGTGGTCGAAGTCGAGGGTGTAGACGGGCAACGCGTCGTCTTCCTGGACGGGCGCCGGCGCGGCCGGCTTGTCCAGGTCGATCAGGTGGGCGTTGCCGTCAAAGATGCGTTGGCAAGACCCGCAGCGGACGATGCCGCCGCGGAGCTTGAGCTGGTCCGCGGCGACGCGGAACGTGGTGTGGCAATGCGGGCACTGGGTGGCGAGCGCCATGCCTTATTTGCTGCCGTCGGCAGTCGCGCGCGGCTCCGGTGCACGTTCTGCGCCGAGCTGCCCGTGAAGAGCGACCCAGCCGTCCTGCTCGGCCCAGACGCCCAGCTTGATGAAAGGTGCGTACGCGGCGGCCACTTCCTCGGCCTGGCGCGCCAGCACGCCCGACAGGATCAGGTTGCCGCCCTCGGCCACGCGGCTCGAAAGCATCGGCGCCATCAGCTTCAATGGGCTCGACAGGATGTTCGCGACGACGATGTCGAAGCGTTCTTCCCCGTGCTTCGAGGCGACGAAGTCGTCCGGCACGTAGAAGTCGATCTCGCAGCGGTTGCGTTCGGCATTCAGCTTCGCCGATTCGATGGCCTGCTCGTCGATGTCGACGCCAGAGACGCCAGCCGCGCCGAGCTTCTTCGCGACCATCGCGAGGATGCCCGAGCCGCAGCCGTAGTCCAGCACCGATTTACCGGGTGCCGGGTGGGCTTCCAGCCATTCCATGCACAGGCGCGTGGTCGGATGGCTGCCCGTGCCGAATGCGAGGCCCGGGTCGACTTCGAGGATCAGCGCGTCGGGATCCGGGGCTTCGTGCCAGCTCGGCACGACCCAGATGTTCTTGCCGATGTGGATCGGCTCGAACTGCGATTGCGTGAGGCGCACCCAGTCGGCGTCCGCGACGGAACGGGTCGTGAATGCAGGCGCCTGCTGCAGGCCGATGGCGCTTGCTGCCTCGGCCACGATCGCGGCCTGGTCGGCATCCTCGTCCGTCAGCGCGACGACGCGGCTGTGGTCCCACGCGGCTTCCTTGGGCACCATGCCTGGTTCGCCGAACAGGGGCTTCTCGTCTTCCGTGCCTTCGTCCGCATCTTCCACCGAGACCGACAGCGCGCCCGCCTCCATCAGGGCATCAGAGAGCCCTTCGGCGTGCTCGCGTGCGATCTCGATGACAACTTCAGTCCAGCCCATCATTCAACCTCGGCTTTGGCGCCGATCGCGCCATCCTTCGGCAGGTCCGGCTTGTGGGCCAGCTTCTGCTCCAGGTAGTGGATGTTGGTGCCGCCTTCGATGAAGCGGGCGTCGACCATCAGTTCGCGGTGCAGCGGGATGTTGGTCAGGATACCTTCGACGACCATTTCCGACAACGCGATCTGCATGCGGCGGATCGCCTGCTCGCGCGTGGCGCCGTAGGCGATGACCTTGCCGATCATCGAGTCGTAGTGCGGCGGCACGTAATAGCCGGCATACGAATGCGAATCGACGCGGATGCCGGGGCCGCCCGGCGGGTGCCAACTGGTGATGCGGCCCGGCGACGGGGTGAACTTGAACGGGTCTTCCGCGTTGATGCGGCACTCGATCGCGTGGCCCGACAGCATGATGTCGCGCTGGCGGAAGCGCAGGCGCTCGCCGCAGGCGATGCGGATCTGTTCCTGCACGATGTCGATGCCGGTGATCATTTCGGTGACCGGGTGTTCGACCTGCACGCGGGTGTTCATCTCGATGAAGTAGAACTCGCCGTTCTCGTACAGGAATTCGAACGTGCCGGCGCCGCGGTAGCCGATCTTGCGGCAGGCTTCGGCGCAGCGGTCGCCGATCTTCTCGATCAGCTTGCGCGGGATGCCCGGCGCCGGCGCTTCTTCGATGACCTTCTGGTGGCGGCGCTGCATCGAGCAGTCGCGCTCGCCCAGCCAGACGGCCTGCTTGTGCTCGTCGGCGAGGATCTGGATTTCCACGTGGCGCGGATTCTCCAGGTATTTCTCCATATAGACTTCCGGGTTGCCGAACGCGGTGCCGGCTTCCGTCTTGGTCATCGCGACGGCGTTCAGCAGTGCGGCTTCCGTGTGCACGACGCGCATGCCGCGGCCGCCACCGCCGCCCGCGGCCTTGATGATGACCGGGTAGCCGACGCGGCGCGCGGTCTGGATGATCTCTTTCGGATCGTCCGGCAGGGCGCCGTCCGAGCCGGGCACGCACGGCACGCCGGCGCGGATCATGGCCTGCTTGGCCGAGACCTTGTCGCCCATCAGGCGAATCGATTCGGGACGGGGGCCGATGAAGACGAAGCCCGATTTTTCGACGCGTTCGGCGAAGTCGGCGTTTTCCGACAGGAAGCCGTAGCCGGGGTGGATCGCTTCGGCGTCCGTGACTTCCGCCGCGCTGATGATCGCCGGCATGCTCAGGTAGCTTTGCGCGGACGCCGCCGGACCGATGCAAACGGACTCGTCGGCGAGCTTCACGTACTTGGCGTCCTTGTCCGCTTCGGAGTGCACGACGACCGTCTTGATGCCCATCTCGCGGCAGGCGCGCTGGATACGCAACGCGATTTCACCACGGTTGGCGATAAGAATTTTTTCAAACATGGTAAGTTCGGTGTTTCTTTGAGTGCCGGCAGCGTGCCGGGAGGGCGCGGTCGGACGACCGCGCCGGAGACGTTTAGCCGATCACGAACAGCGGCTGGCCGAATTCGACAGGCTGGCCGTTTTCCACCAGGATCTTGGTGACGGTGCCGGAGAGGTCGGCATCGATTTCATTCAGGAGCTTCATCGCTTCGATGATGCACAGGGTATCGCCTTCCTTCACGGTAGCGCCCACTTCGACGAACGCCGGGGCGCCCGGTGCCGAGGAACGGTAGAACGTGCCGACCATCGGCGACTTGACGACGTGGCCGGTCGGTTCGGCCGGTGCGGCCGGGGCTGCCGCGGGCGCGGCCGCCGGTGCCTGGACGGCCGGTGCCGAGTATTGCTGGACGCCTTGCTGCGGCACCATGACCATCTGATTCTGCGGGATTGCCGAGGACTTGACGATGCGGACCTTGCTTTCGCCTTCGGTCACTTCGAGTTCGGCGATATCCGACTCGGCGACGAGGTCGATCAGTGTCTTGAGTTTTCTTAGATCCATGTGAAACCCCTTGGAATTATTTGTTTAAGAGCATACGGCGCGTCGGCGGTAGGTACTTATGCGCGAATGCGTGAAGTTGACGTAGATTAACGTTGTTTCAGCGCGAAGTCGATGGCAAAGCGATATCCATCCGCTCCCAGCCCGCAGATCGTGCCCAGCGCGATCGCCGACAGGAAAGAGTGGTGCCGGAATTCCTCGCGCTTGTAAATATTAGAGATGTGCACTTCCACGAACGGAATGTCCACCCCGGCCAGCGCATCGCGCAGCGCCACGCTGGTATGGGTCAAACCGCCCGGGTTGATGACGATCGCGTCCACGCCTTCCTGGCGGGCGGCGTGAATGCGGTCGATCAGCGCGCCTTCATGGTTGCTTTGGAAACAGACGATCTCCGCCCCGGCTTCCCGTGCCTGGGCGGTGGCGGCCTGCTCGATGTCGGCCAGCGTCGTCGCGCCGTACACCGCAGGCTCACGCGTCCCCAGCAAATTCAAATTGGGGCCATTGAGCAGCAGTAGCTTTTTCGCCATATTCAACCGTCTGTTTGCCCGAAAGACAGGCATTTTGCCGCCAACGTTACGTGTTGGCAAGCGATATAAAGAAGTCGGAAAATAAGTGAACGACCGTTCACTGGAACTACAACTTGGCCAGGTCGGCGCGCACCTGATCGAACTTCAGACGGCCCAGGTAAGTCTTGCGGACCTGCCCATCTGCGCCGATCAGCACCGTAAATGGCAGCCCGCCGTTCGCGTTGCCGAGGCCACGCGCGAGGTCGGTGCCACCCATGCCGCCTACGTACAATGGGTAGGAAATCTTGATTTTGCGGGCAAACTCGGCGAGGTTCGTGGGGGAATCGATGCCGATGCCGATCACATTGAAGGTCTTGCCGCCGTCCTTGGCCGCCAGTTCCGACAATTCCGGCATCTCCGACACGCACGGCGCGCACCACGATGCCCAGAAGTTGACGAGCAGCGGCTTGCCCTTCCACTGGGCGAGCGGCTGCGGCTTGCCGGCCAGGTCGTTCAGCGAGGTCGCATACAGATTCGTCACCGCCGTGTGCGGGCGGCCGTCCGTGGGTGCATAGGTCGTCGTCAGCGGACCCTTGGCATCCTGCTTCACGCCGGCGATGGCACCGAGAACCGTAAAGGCGGCGGCCAGGATCACATAACCGGCCAGGTGTTTCTTATTCATCGTGTTCGAGAGAGTCGTTGTTCATCAGGGTGCGGAGCGTGGCAGCATCGGCGCGCTGCAGGCTGCCGTCCGCGCGGGTTTTCAGCGCACCGCGTAAATCGTTCATATCATAAAGCTCGGCGTGCACCATTTCTTTTTGCCACGTGAAGCTTACCGTTTCTACCGGATCGTAGCGTCCCCCTTTGAAGTGGGGAGTTGCCGAAATCTCGATATTGACATTGCGATTCAACAGCCAGATTTCGACTTCCTTGGCGCTGTCGGCAAATAATTGCAGGTGGATGTCGTCATGTTCGCCCGCCGTTCCGTTCAAAACCGCACCGGTAATATACGGACGGAACTCGGCCAATTGGTCCATCACTTCCAGCGCTGCGGCACGCAAATGGTGCAGGCGCGCGGCCTGCGCCGGGCCGAGGAACAATGCCTGGTAGCGGCGTACTTCGTCTTCGACTTGCAGATTATCCGGCAGGTAATTAGGAGAAGGGCGGTCGACGCCGAGCACCTGGCGCGCCGCCTTCGTCTTGGCCGTCGAGTAATCGGCCCCATCCTGGGCGATCATGCGGGCGGCCGTCGCAGCGATGCGTGCGCGCACCTGTTGGAGGTCGTCATTTGAATTGGGCATCATGTCCGAGATCATACTCTTGAAAGGAAAATGGCATCGCGTCGGGTAGAATCGCGTATTCGCTATTACAGAGATCCCTTCGGCACGTCATGCACATCCATATCCTCGGCATCTGCGGCACCTTCATGGGCGGCCTCGCGGTGCTGGCCAAAGAGGCCGGCCATCGCGTCACCGGGTGCGACGCCAACGTCTACCCTCCGATGAGCACCCAGCTCGAAGCCCAGGGCATCGAGCTGATCCAGGGTTACGGGCCCGAACAGGTGAACCTGAACCCGGATCTGTACGTCGTCGGCAACGTGATGACGCGCGGTAATCCGCTCGTCGAGGAAATCCTGAACCGCGGCTTGCCGTACGTATCTGGCCCGCAATGGATTGGCGACCACATTCTCCGTAATAAATGGGTGCTCGCCGTCGCGGGCACGCACGGCAAGACGACGACGACCTCGATGCTGGCGTGGATCCTGGAAGATGCCGGCTATTCGCCGGGCTTCCTGATCGGCGGCGTGCCGCTGAACTTCGGCGTGTCCGCGCGCCTGTCGGGCGAAACCGATTCCGACTTCTTCGTGATCGAGGCGGACGAATACGACACGGCCTTCTTCGACAAGCGCTCGAAGTTCGTGCACTACCACGCCAAGACGGCCGTGCTGAACAACCTGGAATACGATCACGCCGACATCTTCCCCGATATCGGCGCCATCGAGACCCAATTCCACCACCTCGTGCGCACCGTGCCCGGCGTCGGGCGCATCGTCGTGAATGGCGACGAAGCGTCGCTGGCGCGCGTGCTGAAGCGCGGCTGCTGGAGCGAGAAGGAAAGTTTCGGCTCGTCCGAAGGCGTGGACTGGAGCCTCGTCGAACATCCGGGCGGGTCCAGCTTCGACGTGTTCTTCAAGGGCGACAAGCAGGGCACCGTCCACTGGGACCTGACCGGCCACCACAACCGCAGCAATGCGATGGCCGCCATCGCCGCCGCGCGCCACGTGGGCGTGCCGCCCGCGCAGGCGATCGAGTCGCTGGCCCGCTTCCAGAACGTCAAGCGGCGCATGGAAGTGCGCGGCGTCGTCAACGGCGTGACCGTGTATGACGACTTCGCGCACCATCCGACCGCGATCGCGACGACGGTCGGCGGCCTGCGCCAGAAAATCGGGACGTCGGGAAGGATTCTCGCCGTGCTGGAGCCGCGCTCGAACACGATGAAGCTGGGCGCGATGAAGGATGCGCTGCCGGGCAGCCTGAAGGATGCGGACCTCGTGTTCGGCTTCGGCAGCCAGCAGGCGCTGGGCTGGTCGCTGGCCGATGCATTGAAGCCGCTGGGCGCCAACGCGCACAGCTTCGACCAGCTCGACTACATGGTGCAGGCGATCGTCCAGGCCGCGCAGCCGGGCGACCACATCCTCGTGATGAGCAATGGCGGCTTCGGCGGCGTGCACCAGAAGCTGCTGGAGGCGATGGCGGCATGAGCGGGGGCTCGCATTTGCTCTATCTGCACGGCTTCCGCTCGTCGCCGCGCTCGTTCAAGGCGAGGGTAGTGCAGCAGCGGATGGAAGCGGCCGGCCGCGCCGCCGACCTGATCTGCCCGCAACTGCCGGCGTCGCCGAAGGCCGCGATGGACCTCGTCCTCACGTTGGTCGAACGCTATTCGGGCAATCTCGCCATTATCGGTTCCTCGCTGGGCGGCTTTTACGCGACCTGGCTGGCGGAACGCTTCGGCTGCCGCGCCGCGCTGATCAATCCGGCCGTCGATCCCCTGAAAGACCTGGACAAGCACGTCGGCATCACGACCGAGTGGCATACGGGCGAGCCGTTCGAATTCAAGCGGGACTACATCGACGAGCTGGCGGCGCTGCAGGTCGGCACCATCACCCGGCCGGCGCGTTATTTCCTGCTGGCCGCCACGGGCGACGAGGTGTTGGACTACCGCGACATGGTTGCGCATTACGCGGGCGCGCACCAGCACGTCATCCAGGGCAGCGACCACGCGGTGTCGGCATTCGAGCAGTATGTCGATGAGGTGCTGGCATTCTGCCTGACGGATAATCCAAACGAAGGCGACGCCGGATCGGACCAGCGCCAGTGAGGCCCGCGTCGCTGCGCCGGGCCCGCTGGCTGGCGCATCCGGACGGCACGGGCGCGCCGGCCGTCATGCGCGACTGGCTGACGACGCCGGGTTCGCTGACGGCGCGCCTGATCGCGCACAGCCGGCAATTCCGGGTACAGAAACTGCGCCAGGCGGGCAATGTCTGCCTGGCGGACGAGGCCGACGCGATCGGCCTGGCGCGGCCCCGGCGCGTGTGGGAACGCGAGGTGCTGCTGCGCTGCGACGGGCAACCGGTCGTGTACGGCCACACCGTCGTGCCGATGAGTGCGAGCGCGAGCGACTGGCCCCTGTTTTCGGCGCTGGGCGAACGTTCGCTCGGCACCACGCTGTTCTACGATCCGCGGGTCACGCGCGGGGCGCTCGAATTCGCGCGGCTGCGTCCCGGCCATCCGCTGGTGGCGCGCGTGCATGCCGCGCTCGGCCGGAACGCGCCGGCGCGCGACACTTATTTTGCGCGGCGCTGCGTGTACCGCCGCCGCCAGGGACTGCTGCTGGTCACCGAGGTCTTCCTGCCCGAGGTGCTCGATCTCGAGGCGGCCGCATTTAATATGAATACGAATACAAAATGAACTTATTTTTCGAAGAGTCCGGCGATTTCAAGGTCGGCACCGTGCTGTCGCAGGCGGGCGAGGCCTACCAGGTCGAAATGCCGAGCGGGAAGCGTACGAAGGTCAAGGCGCGTGACGTGATGCTGCAGTTCGACAAGCCGGACCCCGCCACCCTGCTGGAGCAGGCGAAGGCCGTCGCGGCGGACGTCGATCTGGAATTCCTGTGGGAAGTCGCGGGCCAGGAAGAATTCGGATTCACGGAACTGGGCGCCGAGTACTTCGGCCACGCGCCGCTGGCGTTCGAAGCGGCCGGCCTCGTGCTGGCGCTGCACGGCGCGCCGATCTATTTCTACAAGAAGGGCCGCGGCCGCTACAAGGCGGCGCCGGAACAATCGCTGCGCGCGGCGCTGGCCGGCATCGAAAAGAAGAAACAGCAGGCCATCGTGCAGGCCGCGTATGTCGAGGAACTGAAGGCCGGCACGCTGCCGCAGGCGATGCAGCCGCTCGTCCAGCAACTGCTGTTCAAGCCGGACAAGAACAGCATCGAATTCAAGGCGCTCGAGACGGCCGCCGACGAGCTGCAGACGACGGCGCCGCGCCTGATGCTGTCCACGGGCGGCATCGCGTCGGCGAAAGAGCTGCACATGGGCCGCTTCCTGTTCGAACACTTCCCGCGCG
Source organism: Massilia orientalis (assembly GCF_030411975.2). Lineage (NCBI taxonomy): Bacteria > Pseudomonadati > Pseudomonadota > Betaproteobacteria > Burkholderiales > Oxalobacteraceae > Massilia > Massilia orientalis. The sequence continues at coordinate 26,426 of NZ_JASNRB020000022.1, forward strand.
GCGCCGGCTTCCCGCCCGTCGCGGTGCCGACCCCACCGGCCGACCTGCCGCTGGCGAACGTGGCCGCGTTCTCGATCGACGACGTGACGACGACCGAGATCGACGACGCGTTCTCCGTCGAGAAGCTGGATGACGGCACCGTGCGCGTGGGCATCCACATCGCGGCGCCGGGCCTGGGCATCCGTCCGGACGACGCCATCGACAAGATCGCCCGTGCGCGCATGTCGACCGTGTATATGCCGGGCGACAAGATCACGATGCTGCCTGACGACGTCGTCGACGCCTACACGCTGGCCGAGGGCAACGACTGCCCGGCGTTGTCGTTGTATGCCGTACTGGATCCGGCCACGTGGACCGTGCTCTCGACGACGACCCGCGCCGAGCGCGTGCCCGTCAAGAACAACCTGCGCCACAACGACCTCGACGACGTCGTCAACGAGGAGACGCTGAACAAGGGCGAGGGCGACTACCCGCACAAGATGGAACTGGGCCTGCTGTGGCAGTGGGCGCTGCAGCTGGAAGCGGGCCGCATGAAGAAGCGCGAAGCGTTCGGCCTGAAGCCGGAACAGGCGAACCGCGTCGACTTCAATTTCTACGTCGAGGACGACGTCGTCACGATCGTGCGCCGCAAGCGCGGCGCGCCGCTGGACAAGATCGTGGCCGAGCTGATGATCTTCGCGAACAGCACGTGGGGCAAGCTGCTGCACGATTGCGGCGTGCCGGGCATCTACCGCTCGCAGGGCCCGGGCGCCGGCGGCTGGGCCGCCAAGATGCAGGTGCGCATGGTCACGCACGCGGCGCCGCACCAGGGCCTCGGCGTCGATCAATATGCCTGGTCGACGTCGCCGCTGCGCCGCTATACGGACCTCGTGAACCAGTGGCAGATCCTCGCCTGCGCCAGCAATGGCGTGACGGCGCCGCTCGTCGCCCCGTTCAAGCACCGCGATGCGACGCTGTTCTCGATCGTCTCCGCGTTCGACGCCGCGTACTCGGCCTATAACGACTTCCAGCAGAACATGGAGCGTTACTGGTGCCTGCGCTGGCTGGCGCAGGAACATGCGAAACAGGTCGAGGCCGTCGTGCTGAAGGACGAGGTGCTGCGCCTCGTCGAGATCCCGCTCGTGATCCGCCTGCCGGGCATGCCGCAGGCGGCGCGCGGCGCGCAGGTCCGCCTGGACATCGTGCGCTGGGACGAGGTCGACCTGTCGCTGGAGGCGCGCCTGCTCGAAGTCGCGGCCGTCGCACCGGAAGCGGCCGAGGAGCTGGGCCTGGACGAGGAAGAAGACACGGGCGAGGCGGCTGCGGCGGAAGCGGCCGAGGCCGAGGGTGCGGTCGCCGTTACCGATCCGGAAACGCAGACCGACGTGGCGGGTCAGCAGGCATGATGCCGTAGTTGGGCTCTCATCAGCGTTAGACTCAAAGCTTCGCCCTCCGTTCTCTCAACTGGCGGCGAAGCTTCACATTGTCCGCCACTGCGCACGCGAACCCGACAATTGCAAACACACAAAGGGCATCATTGCTGCCGTACTTCCAAAATGCCCATGAGGTCAGGGCCAGACCAAGTCCTGTAGCGAGCAACAATAGCGAGTCTTTCATTTGAAGTTCTCGTAGAGCTTGTGGTACTTCCTGCCCGGTACGCTTCGGTCGTAGATGCCCGGGTTACGATGGAGAAGCGGCAATAGCCAATCCCGCTTCAAATTCCACCTGGATGCCTCGAAAAGCACATCGCTTAACGACGTGCCACCGGCGAGGGTTCGGCCTGTCGCTACTGCCAAACTGCCTATTGCCGCCCCTATGTAATATGCGCCTTGCACTGCGCCCACAGTGGCAAGGCGCTCCAGGTTCGTTCCTGCGCCGATCATTTCCAGGACGGTTACTCTGGTCCCATACTTGTCAATATAGACGAGCATGCCTGATATGCTGGCCTGTGCGGTCGCAACGGATCCATAGAGATTTTCGGGCGCAGGTAAATCGAGCGCATCCATGTTCTCTTTGAAGTATTTGTAGAAGTCCGGCATTCGATGCTCCCGGTTGTGCTGACGGCTATGCAACGACCTTATTGGCCGACAAATCCCAACCTCCCGCAGTCGATCCACCAGCACCGCCAGAGATTTTTTGTTGCGAGTACTTCCACGTCATCCTGGCAAATTTCAGCTGAAAGTGTTCTTGCATCCCGCCTGTCGCCGACAGGCCCGGTTTTATGGAGCCGATTAACACGTGTTCGAGGTTCATCTCGAAATACCTGACCCGCTCGCCGTTACTGTCGGCCCGGAAGAATTCGAACTTGGCCTTAGGTATCGTTTTGCCCATCGCACAATGTTGTAGCAAAAGCGGCGTAGAAAGATCGGCCAACTTGGCGACGATAACGTCATCGAAATCGGCACGCGCCGATGTATGACCGCCGCTGGTCGAGGTCACGGGGCTGCGTGGCTGATCTATACCGAAGTGCACATTCAAGCATTCGATCCAATCTTTGTGGGCCGAGTCTTGGGATTCGCCCTTGATGCCTTCAATCTGAAGATAAGCGTCCACTGCCATGATGCCTCCGATGTTGATTGAGCAAGTGGTGCATTCTGGCTCCGCTTCCTTTCGACGACGTTGGTTAGCGTCAGTGCATCAAAAGAGACGAATCAACAGCAGGGGCAAGGCAGGGCTGGCATGGAAGGTCAAGAACGGGCAAATCGATTTGTCGAGATGTTTGACGGCTCTGACGGCTTTGCCAGAAGCATCCGATGGTGAGCAATTAGGTTAAAACCTCGACAATATCTTGTTGCTTCAGCGGTCGGGTCTTTCCACAAGGCTCGCAAAGCGGGCAGTCTGCACGGTAGAATGGGGAGTTCCATGACCCCAACCGTCCCACCCCGCAGCGCGTGAACACCCTCCGACACAACCGCCCCCTGATGATCGCCATCACCTGCTCGGTGCTGGCGCACGCCTCCCTGCTGGCGGTCCGTTTCGCCGCGCCGGACGCGTTCCGGCTGCAGCCGGCCGATCCGGGCCTGGAGGTCATCCTGGTCAACGCCAGGCATGCGCGCGCCCCGGTCAAGGCGGACGCGCTGGCCCAGGCCAACCTGGACGGCGGCGGCAACGCCGACGCCGGCCGCGCCCAGTCGCCCCTGCCGGACCTGCGCAAGGTCGAGAATGGCGACAGCATCAAGGCCCTGCAGCGCCGCATCGCGGAACTGGAACAGCAGCAGAAAAGCGTGTTGACTAAGATGCGCCAGTCGCAGTTCAACAGCGCGCCCGTGGCCGAGCAGACGAAGCCCGACCCCAGCCGCACGGGCGAGGACAACCTGGACTCCACCAGGGCCATCGCGCGCATGACGGCCGAGATCACCCAGCGCATCGCCGACGAGAACAAGCGCCCGAAAAAGACGTTCATCAGCCCCAGCACGCGCGAAGTCGGCTACGCCATGTACTACAAGGCGATGCAGAAGCGCGTGGAGGAGGTCGGCACCTTGAACTTCCCGCAGCAGAACGGCAAGAAGCTGTACGGCGAACTGGTCGTCTACATCCCGATCTTCCAGGACGGCACGCTGTACGAAAAAGAAGGCGGACCGCGCATCGAACGCAGTTCCGGCAATCCGGCGCTGGACAAGGCCGCGCTGGCGATCGTCCGCCGCGCCGCGCCGTTCGGCAAATTCCCGGCCAATATGCGCTCGACCGACAAGGACGATCTCTGGATCGTCGTCACCCGCTTCAAATTCACCCGCGAAGAAAAGCTGCAGGCCGAACTGCGCGGCGAAGGATAACAGGAGACTCCATGACCGATAAATATTGCGTGATCGGCAACCCGATCTCCCACAGCAAATCGCCGGACATCCACGCCGCGTTCGCGGCCGCGACCGGCCAGGACATCGCGTACGAACGCTGCCTGGCGCCGCTGGACGGTTTTGCGGACACCGTCCGCGACCTCGTGGCGCAGGGCTACCGCGGCGCCAACGTGACGCTCCCCTTCAAGCTGGAAGCGGCCGCGCTGGCCACCCGGCTGGAAGCGCGGGCGCGCCTGGCCGGAGCCGTCAACACGCTGCGCTTCGAGGGTGGCGAGATCGTCGGCGACAACACGGACGGTCCGGGCCTCGTCGCCGACATCGTCAGGAACGCCGGCGTGCCGCTCACCGGCAAGCGCGTCCTGCTGCTGGGCGCGGGCGGGGCGGCGCGCGGCGTCATCCTGCCGTTCCTGAACGAGAAGCCGAAAGCGATCGTGATCGCCAACCGCACGCGCGCGACGGCCGATGCGCTCGTTGCCCACTTTGCCGATCACGTGGCGTACTCGGGGCAGATCAGCGCCTGCGGGTTCGCCGACATCGAGGGTGCGTTCGACGTCGTCGTCAACGCGACGTCGGCCAGCCTGTCGGCCGACCTGCCGCCCGTGCCCGCGTCGGCCTTCCGCGCGGGGACGCTGGCGCTGGACATGATGTACGGGAAGGAGCCGACGCCGTTCATGGCGTTCGCCGCCTCCCACGGCGCGACCGTGCGCGATGGCCTCGGCATGCTGGTCGAGCAGGCGGCGGAAGCGTTCTTGACGTGGCGCGGCGTGCGGCCGGAGACGTCGGCCCTGCTGGCCCGCATGCGCGCATCATGAGCGGCATCGGCACGCTCAAGGCGGGAGCGTCCGCGCGCGCAAGAACCGGCGGGCGGCGCTGGCTGAAGTGGATCATCCTCGGGCCGCTGCTGTTCGTCGTCCTGCTGCAGCTGTATTTCTTTGCGATGGTGTGCTGGTGGACGCAGTTCAACCCGTCGTCCACGAGCATGATGCGCCAGCAGCTGTCGGCGCTGCGCGAGCAGAATCCGAATGCGAAGCTCGAACAGGTGTGGGTGCCGTATGCGCGCATCTCGAACAACCTCAAGCGCGCCGTGATCGCATCCGAGGACGCCAATTTCAGCGAGCACGACGGCGTTGACTGGGATGCGCTGGAAAAGGCGTACGAGCGCAACAACAAGAAGCACCGGGTCGTGGGCGGCGGCTCGACGATCACCCAGCAGCTGGCCAAGAATTTGTTTCTGTCCGGCTCGCGCAACTACCTGCGCAAGGGCCAGGAGCTGGTCATCGCCTACATGCTGGAAGCGGTGATGGACAAGGAACGCATCCTGGAGATCTACCTGAACGTGGTCGAATTCGGCCGCGGCGTGTTCGGCGCGGAGGCCGCGGCGCGCCATTATTTCCGCATCCCGGCCGCCAACCTGAACGCCGCCCAGGCCGCCCGCCTCGCGGTGATGCTGCCGAACCCGCGCTACTACGACCGTCACCGCGACACCAGCTACCTGGCACGCCGCACGGCAATCATCCAGCGCCGCATGAACGCCGCGGAATTGCCTTAAACCGGGGTCAGAGCCCAGTTTTTGGCAATAGCTCAGGAACATGTTGAATCGGCTGGCGCATCGCCGGCCAAGTTTGCTCAGGATATTTCCAAAAATCGGGCTCTGACCCCGGTTTTGCCTGGTTTAGGCTGGCCGGCCTCAGGGCTTACAGGTACACTTGCGCTGTTTCCGAATCCGGCCGAGAAAGCAGCGCATGATCAACGTATTTGTCCTACAAAATGGCCGACTGAACCAGATACCCATCGCGTCGCGCGCCGATCTGGAGAACGCGCCTGCCGTCTGGGTCGACCTGCTCGACCCGACCGACGAGGAGCGCGCCTGGGTCAAGACGACCTATGACGTGATCCTGCCCGGCGAGGACGAAGTCCAGGACATCGAGGCGTCCGCGCGCTACTACGAAGCGGAAAACGGCGACCTGCACCTGCGCACCGACTTCCTGCGCGAAGAAGAGGACGGCCCGTCGCGCATCGTGACCGTCGCGTTCATCCTGGCCAAGAAGATCCTGTTCTCGGTCCACACGGACGACCTGCCCGTGTTCCGCCTCGTGCGCCTGCGCGCGCGCTCGCGGCCCGGGTCGATCGAGGATTACATGGACGTGCTGCTGGACCTGTACGCGACCGACGCCGAGTACTCGGCCGATGCGCTGGAAGGCATCTACGAGAGCCTGGAAGACGTCAGCCAGCGCGTGCTGCAAAAGGAATTCACCGACCAGGACGCGGCCTCCGCGCTGAATGCGATCGCCCACGAGGAAGACTTGAACGGCCGCATCCGCCGCAACATGATGGACACGCGCCGCGCCGTCAGCTTCCTGATGCGGGGCCGCTTGCTGAACGCGGAACAGTTCGAGGAGGCGCGCCAGATCCTGCGCGACATCGAATCGCTCGACGGCCACACGTCGTTCCTGTTCGACAAGATCAACTTCCTGATGGACGCCACCGTCGGCTTCATCAACATCAACCAGAACAAGATCATCAAGATCTTCTCGGTGGCGTCGGTCGCCTTCCTGCCGCCGACGCTGATCGCCAGCATCTACGGCATGAACTTCGACTTCCTGCCGGAGCTGCACTGGCACTTCGGCTACGGCTGGTCGCTGGGCCTGATGGTCGTCAGCGCGATCGCGCCGTTCATGTACTTCCGCCACCGCGGCTGGCTCAAGTAATCCCCGACATGCTCCCGTGATCCCGTGCGCCGGTCCTGCCGGCAGCGCGGGCATGCGTTCGTCTCATTGTCGTTGACTCATTAAATGAGAATCATTATCATTCGCGTTCAATATGAAATTCGGAACGGAGTCTTCGATGGTCATGCATGCGCGCGCCGCCGCCCGGCGTCTTCCACTCAACCGCCTCGCGGCCGCCGTCACGCTCGCCATCCCGCTGCTGGCCCAGGCCGCCGGGGCCGACGACCCTGCGGAGGCGCCGATCCAGCAGGTGCAGATCAGCGCCACGCGGCTCGGCGAAACGACCGAGGGGACCGGTTCCTACACGACCGGCAAGGACCGGACGGCCGTGCCGCTGACCCTGTCGCTGCGCGAGACGCCGCAATCCGTCACGGTGGTAACGCAGCAGCGCATCGAGGACCAGGGCCTGTTCACCGTGACGGACGTCGTCAACAACGTGACGGGCGTGTCGGTGAACCAGTACGAGACGAGCCGCGCCGGCTTCACCGCGCGCGGGTTCGACATCGACAACCTGCAGATCGACGGCGTGCCGACGACGTGGGAACAGTCGTGGAGTGCGGGCGAGGTGCTGGGCAGCCTGGCGCTGTACGACCGCGTCGACGTCGTGCGCGGCGCGACGGGGCTGATGACGGGCGCCGGCAACCCGTCCGCCGCCATCAACCTCGTGCGCAAACATGCGACCGGCAAGACCCTGGCCGGCACGGTGGAGGTGGGCATCGGCCGCTGGAACCAGCGCCGGCTGCTGGGCGACGTGACGACGCCGCTGACGCGGGACGGCAGCGTGCGTGCCCGCTTCGTCGGCGAATACACGGATGGCGACAGCTGGGTGTCGCTGCTGTCGAACCGGAACAAGACCGCGTACGCGACGATCGACGCGGACCTGGGACGCTCGACCCTGCTGCAGGTCGGGATCAGCCGCCAGGAAACCCAGGCGAACGGCCCGATGTGGGGCGGCCTGCCGTACTGGCATACCGACGGGTCGAAGACGGACTGGGACGTCTCGAAGACGTCGGCCGCCGGCTGGACCCGCTGGCCGACCTCGTACAACAGCGCCTTCGTCAACCTGGAACACGGCTTCGCCAACGGCTGGAAGATCAAGGCCACGGCCAGCCGCGGTGACCGCCGCTCCGATTCCTACCTGCTGTACCTGTCGGGCGTGCCGGACCGCGCGACGGGCGAGGGCCTGGGCGCGTTCGCCGGTTCGTACGCGACCCGCACGAAGCAGGACAACGCGGGCGTGCACGCGAGCGGTCCGTTCGAACTCGCCGGCCGCACGCACGAAGCGGCGTTCGGCGTGCTGCACCAGAAGCAGACCTTCGTCTCCGACAGCCGCGCGGCCGATTTCGGCACGGGCGCCGGCATGCCGGCCGTCGGCGACTTCAACGCATGGACGGGGACCGCGTACCCGCAGCCCGCGTGGGGCGCGCCGACGTTCTACGAAAGCAGCGCGACGAAGCAGGACGCGCTGTACGGCGTGGCGCGCTTCTCGCTCGCCGATCCGCTCACCCTGATCGTGGGCGCCCGCGTAACCGACTACGCCAAGACGGGCCGCGGCCTGTACACGGCCGCGTACGACATCAGGCACGACCACGAAGTGACGCCGTACGCGGGCCTCGTCTACGACATCGACAGGACGTATTCCGTGTACGCGAGCTACACCGACATCTTCCAGCCGCAGAACCTGAAGGACATCGGCGGCAACATGCTCGACCCGATCGTCGGCAAGAGCTACGAGGCGGGCGTGAAAGCCGAATTCCTCGACGGCCGCCTGAACGGGTCGTTCGCCGTGTTCCGTGCGAAGCAGAACAACCTGGGCCAGGAAGCGGGCCTCGTCGACCGCGACGGCAGCGGCCCCCTGGCGCCGGAGACGTATTACCGCGCGGCCGCCGGCGCGACGAGCGAGGGCATCGAGTTCGATGCGTCCGGCGAACTGGCGAAAGGCTGGAACGTGACGGCCGGCTACACGCAGTACCGCGCGAAGGATGCGGCCGGCGCGGACGTCAACAGCGTCTATCCGCGCCGCCTGTTCCGCGTCTTCACGACGTACCGCCTGCCGGATGCGTGGAGCGCGTTGAGCGTCGGCGGCGGCGTGAACTGGGAAGGCCGCACGTACACGGTCGATCCGAACGCGCCCGCCGGCACGAATGGGCTGATCGAACAGTCGCCGTTCAGCGTCGTCAACCTGATGGCGCGCTACGAGATCACGCGGCAGCTGTCGGCCCAGCTGAACGTCAACAATGCGTTCGACCGCAAGCATTTCGGCATGTTCTCCGCATACGGCGCGATCACGTACGCGGCCCCGCGCAGCACGACCCTGACGCTGAAGTACGCATTCTGACCATGCGCGCGACCTGGACCCTCATCCACCGCTGGTGCGGCCTGCTCACGGCGGCCTTCCTGTTCGTCAGCGGGATCACGGGCGCCGTGATCTCGTGGGACCACGAACTGGACGACCTGCTCAACCCGCACCTGATGGAAGCGCATACGCCCGGCACGCCGCGGGATCCGCTGGCGCTGGCACGCCAGGTCGAGGCGCGCCATCCGGACGTGCGCGTGTCGTACGTGCCGCTGCACGCGCAAGCCGGGAAATCGCTGGCGCTGGGCGTGGCGCCGCGCATCGATCCCGCCACGGGCGCCTTGAGGTCGCCCGGCTTCAACCAGGTCTTCGTCGACCCCGTCAGCGGCGTCGAACTGGGCCGGCGCGAGTGGGGCGCCGTGTGGCCGATCAGCCGCGAGACGTTCGTGTCCTTCCTGTACCGCCTGCATTATTCGCTGCATCTGCCGGACCGCTGGGGCATCTGGCTGATGGGCGCCATCGCGGTGGTGTGGACGCTCGACTGCTTCGTCGGCTTTTATTTGACCTTGCCGGTGCGGCGCCAAACCGCCAACCCCGGCAAGTCGTGGTGGCAGCGCTGGCGCCCGGCGTGGATGGTACGCTGGCGCGGCGGCGGCGCGAAACTGAATTTCGACCTGCACCGCGCGTTCAGCCTGTGGACGTGGATCGTGCTGTTCGTCCTCGCCTTCACGGCGTTTTCGCTGAACCTGTACCGCGAAGTGTTCTATCCCGTGATGCAGACGTTCACGCGGGTCACGCCGTCGCCGTTCGACACCCGCGTGCCGGCCGACCTGCAACACCCGGTCGAGCCGCTTGTCCCGTACGGCGACGTCGTCGCGCACGCCGGCACGGAAGCGCGCCGGCGCGGCTGGGATGCGCCCGTCGGCAGCCTCTATTATTCGCAGGAGTACGGCATCTACATGGTGAGCCTGTTCGCGCCGGGCGACGACCACGGCACGGGCGGCGTCGGCCCCGCGCTGCTGTATTACGACGGCCAGGATGGCCGCCTGCTGGGCGATCGCCAGCCGTGGAAGGGGACCGCGGCCGACATCTTCGTGCAGGCCCAGTTCCCGCTGCACTCCGGCCGCATCCTCGGGCTGCCGGGGCGGATCCTGATCTCGTGCATGGGACTCGTCGTCGCCATGCTGAGCGTGACCGGCGTGATCATCTGGTGGCGCAAGCGGGCGTCGCGCGCCGTGAGCGCGCGGCGCGTGAAGGCGGTGGCGGTCGAGACCTGACGCTTACAGCGCGACGTCGTCCGCCTTCAGATACCACTTCAGCGCGCGCACGACCATCGCATGGTCGTCCACGCCCGCGAGCCCCGACACGGTGATCGTGCCGACCTGGCCCGTCCCCTTGACGACGATGGGGAACGAGCCGCCGTGCGCCGCGTAGTCCTTCGAGTCGAACGTGGGCAGGTTGTCGAAGTCGCGGCCCGCGTTGACGGCTTCCGTGTGCACGAAGAACGACGCGTGGCCGGTGCGGTTCACGAGGTTGCTCTTGCGGCGGATCCAGTCGACGTTGTTCGGGCTCGTGCCCGCCATCGCATAAAAGAACAGCGGATTGCGGTTGATCGTGATGTCGATCGTGACGGCGACCTTGTCCGCTTTCGCCTGCTCGACGATCCTGTTGCCGATCGCGAGCGCCGCGTCGTTGTCGAAGGACGTGAACTGCAGCGCCTGCTCCTGGCGGCGGATGGTGTCGAGCGCTACGGTTTTCTTGTCCATGCTGGTTCCTGGGTTGGTCGTTGCGGCGCCGGCGGTGCCGGCGAACAGCGCGCTTGCCGCGATCAGTACGGCGCAGGAGCAGGGAATAATGCGGCGAATGATACGCACAGCCATGTCGTTGCCTCTCTCCGGTTTTGTTATCCGGAAAGTATAACCGGAGAGCGGCCCGTTATTGCTTGAGATTCAGGAACAGATTCGCGGCGAACGCGAGGATGGCCACCGATGCGATGATTTCCGCGATCACCAAGGCCGGCGCGAAAGCCATATGACCCAGCAGCAGCATCGAGAGCGCGACCATCATCACGGGCAATGCGAGGTTCAGCAGCCAGAAATGCAGGCGCGCGAGACGGCTTTCGCCCGCCTTCGGGAACACGCTGTAGATCAGGCCGGCGAGGGCCATCGTCGTCCAGCCTAGCAGGTTGACGTGGGCGTGCACGGGGCGCAGGGTGAAGTTCTGGCTGGCGCCCATGGCGATGCCCAGCGAGATCCCGAAGATGAGGTAGAGGACGGCGAGCTTGATCCAGATGATGCCGGCGTGCGAGAACTGCGGTTGCGGCAGCGGATTGACGGTCGTGGTTTGCATGGTGCGGCTCCTGATGGATGGTCGATGTGGAGCGCATCGTACATACGGTCGTCGCGTCGGTGCAGCCCCACGCGTGGGGGAGACGATCAACCCGTCACATCGTTGCAAACATGGCCACGACGGCCACCAGCATCACCGCCACGCCGATCCAGCCGATCACGGTATGGCGCGTCGACAAGGTGTAGCCGCCCATGATCTTGCGGTTATGCGCGAGCAGCATCATGACGGCCATGATCGGCACGGCGATGACGCCGTTGATCTGCGCGGACAGCACCAGCGCCGCGATCGGGTCGACCGGCGCGAAGTCGAGCGCGACGCCGCCCAGCGTGGCCAGCGCGATGATGCCGTAGAACTCGCGCGCCTCGACGACCTTCAGGTCCATGCCGTTGCGCCAGCGGAAGCTCTCGGTGACGGCATACGCGGCCGATCCGGCCAGCACGGGCACGGCAAGCATGCCAGTGCCGATGATGCCCAGCGCGAACGCGAGGAACGCGAACTCGCCCGCCACCGGCCGCAGCGCCTCGGCCGCCTGCGCGGACGACTGGATGTCCGTGATGCCGTGCGCGCCCAGCGTGACGGCCGTCGTCAGCATGATGAAGAAGGCGACGAGGTTGGAAAAGCCCATGCCGATCAAGGTGTCCGACTTGATGCGCCTGAGTTGCGCGGCGGCGTCGCGCGGGCGCGTGCGCAGGGCGCGTGTGTGGTGGTCGTTGCGGATCTCCTCGACTTCCTGCGACGCCTGCCAGAAGAAGAGGTAGGGGCTGATCGTCGTGCCGAACACGGCGACGATGAGGGCGACGGCATCCTTCGTGAAGGTGAAATGGGGCCACACGGTGCGCGCGAAGACTTCCGTCCACGGCATGTGCACGGCGAAGGCCGTCGCGACGTAGGCCAGCAGGCCCAGGGTCAGCCATTTCAGGTAGCGCACGTAGGCGGCATACGGCAAAAAGACCTGCAGCGCGAGGCACAGCAGGCCGAAGCCGAGCGCATACAGGTGGCTGGAGCCGGTGCCCGTCACGAGGCGCAGCGCCTCGCCCATCGCGGCGATGTCGGCCGCGATGTTGATGACGTTGGCGACGAGCAGCAGCGCGACGATGGCGTACAGCAGCCAGGGCGGATACGCGCGGCGGATGTTGGCCGCGAGCCCGCGCCCCGTCACGCGCCCGATGCGCGCCGACACGAGCTGGATGCCGACCATGAACGGGTAGGTCAGCACGAGCGTCCACAGCGTGTTGAAGCCGAATTGCGCGCCGGCCTGCGAATACGTCGCGATGCCGGACGGGTCGTCGTCGGCCGCGCCCGTGATCAGGCCGGGGCCGAGCGATTTCAGCGTGGCGTTGTCGGTGAGGCGGCGGAACAGCTTCAGCGGCATGTCGGGCCGGGCGCGATCACGCCAGGCGGGCAAACACGCGGCGGGCCGCTGCGACCGTCTCGGCGATCACGGCATCGTCGTGCGTGGCCGAGACGAAGCCTGCTTCGAACATCGCGGGCGCGAAGTACACGCCTTCGTCCAGCATGCCGTGGAAGAAGCGGTTGAAGCGCTCCTTGTCGCCGGCCATCATCTGGCCGTAGCTGGACGGGATCGTGTCGGCGAAATACAGGCCGAACATGCCGCCGACGCTGTCCGCGCAGAACGCGATACCGGCTTCCTGCGCGGCGGCCGTCAGGCCGTCGACCAGCTTCTTCGTCTGCGCCGTCAGGTGCTCGTAGAAGCCCGGCTGCTGGATCAGCTTCAGGGTCGTCATGCCGGCGGCGACGGCGACCGGGTTGCCGGACAGCGTGCCCGCCTGGTAGACGGGGCCGATCGGCGCCATCTTCTGCATCAGGTCCGCGCGGCCGCCGAACGCGGCGACCGGCATGCCGCCGCCGATGACTTTGCCGAGCGCGGTCAGGTCCGGCACGATGCCGTACAGCGTCTGCGCGCCGCCGATGCCGACGCGGAAGCCCGACATCACTTCGTCGAAGATCAGCACGGTGCCGTATTCCGTGCACAGTTCGCGCATGCGCTGCAGGAATTCCGGCGTCGCGCGGATCAGGTTCATGTTGCCGGCCACGGCTTCCACGATCACGCAGGCGATGGTGTCGCCCATCGACTGGAACGCGTCTTCCAGCTGCGGGATGTTGTTGTAGTCGAGGACGATGGTGTGCTTGACGAAGTCTTCCGGCACGCCGGCCGACGTCGGGTTGCCGAACGTGAGCAGGCCCGAACCGGCTTTGACCAGGAGGGAATCGGCGTGGCCGTGGTAGCAGCCTTCGAACTTGACGATCTTGTCGCGGCCCGTGGCGCCGCGTGCGAGGCGCAGCGCGCTCATCGTCGCTTCCGTGCCGGACGAGACGAGGCGCACCTGTTCGATCGACGGCACGAGGCGGCAGATCTCCTCGGCGATCTCGATCTCGCCCTCGGTCGGCGCGCCGAACGACAGGCCGCGCGCGGCCGCGTCCTGCACGGCCTTCACGACGTCCGGATGGGTGTGGCCGACGATGGCCGGGCCCCAGGAGCCGATGTAGTCGATGTAGCGCTTGCCGTCCGCGTCCCAGAAATACGGCCCCTCGGCCCGCGTGATGAAGCGCGGCGTGCCGCCGACGGAGCGGAAGGCGCGCACGGGCGAGTTCACGCCGCCCGGCGTGGTCTGCTGGGCGCGGGCGAACAGGATGTCGTTTTTCGAAGTGGTGTCGGACGTAGCGGTCATGGTTGTCTGGATGAATCCCGGGCGCAGGCGCCGGCGGGGTTAGCAGGCCGCGCCGGGAGCGCGGAAGATCTTGTTCGGAATCAGCCGGCCCATGCCGAAGCGGCAGGCGTTGGCGAGGGTGCCGGTGAGGTAGTCCTGGGCGCCGGGCAGGGCGTCCGCCGCATCGGCACCGCGCGCCATCCGCGCCACCAAAGCGGCCGACAGCGTGTTGCCGGCGCCGACGAACGGACCGGGCAGGAGCTGGGCCCAGGGCAAGGCGGTGGCCAGGCCGTCCGGCTCGTACAACTCGTTGCAGCGGCTGCCGTCGCCGCCGCCGACGCCCGTCACGAGCACGTGGCCGCAGCCGAGGCCCGTCAGCTCCGCCGCGTCCTCGGCGACGGTGGCGATGCTGCCCGGGTCGCGCCAGCAGTCGGCCAGGCGCGCCAGTTCCGGCTGCGACAGCATGAACACGCTGGCCTGCGGCACGAGCAGTTGATGAATGAGGGTCAGCATGTCATCGTCGCGCGGGCCGCAATCGGGCAGCGACGACGTGAACGGGTCGAGCACGAGCGGCACGTCGGCATAGTCGGACACGATCTCCGCCACCGCCGCGATCTGCTCCAGGCTGGCCAGGGTGCCGACCTTGATGGCGGCCACCGGCATGTCCTCGAGCAGCATGCGCGCCTGTTCCACGACGAGCGAGTGGTCGGTCGGCTGGATGTCGTCCACGCGCGCGGAATCCGCCACGAGCAGGCCCGTCACGACCGAGAGGGCGTGGCAGCCATGCATGGCGAAGACGGTCACGTCGGACTGGATGCCCAGCGCCCCGACCGGGTCGGCGGGCCCGAACGTGAGGATGAGTGGAGACGTTTGGTTTTGCACAGCGGGTAGAATACTATACCTTTCCCCCCCATTTTATCTGAACCGAAAAGAGGAAATCGAAGTGAGTACTGAAACACAGGTGTACCAGACGTGGATGTGCCTGATCTGCGGCTGGGTCTACGACGAAGCCGCCGGCGCACCGGACGACGGCATTGCGCCGGGCACCCGCTGGGCCGACGTGCCCATGAACTGGACGTGCCCGGAATGCGGCGCGCGCAAGGACGACTTCGAAATGACCGCGATCTGAGCGGCTCAGTGCTATCGATATTTGTCGGTTCATCAACGGGAAATAACGTCCCGCCAATGTTTCGTGTCATCCAGTCAATGAGTCGTCCTACGGCAAGTTGACGTATCGCAACACTTCATGCACAAGCCGCAGCCCCTATGCTATCTTGCGGGTTCATGCTGAAGTGAAACGAATATGACGACGCAACCGACAGGCCTGACGATCATGGTGATCGACGACAGCAGCACGATCCGTCGGTCCGCCGAAATCTTCCTGACGCAGGCCGGCTACCGCGTGGTGCTGGCCGAAGACGGCTTCGACGCGCTGGCCAAGATCAACGACCATCATCCGTCCCTGGTGTTCTGCGACATCCTGATGCCGCGCCTGGACGGCTACCAGACCTGCGCGTTGATCAAGAAGAGTGCGAAATTCCATGCCACGCCGGTCATCATGCTGTCCTCCAAGGACGGCCTGTTCGACCGTGCGCGCGGCGCGATGGTGGGCTCGAGCGCCTACCTGACCAAACCTTTTTCCAAGGACAGCCTGCTGGCGGCCGTGCGCGACCATGCGCAGGGCCGGACCGACGCGGCTGCCTGATTCCAACGTTGCGGAGCCCACCGTGGCCATACAAAAAATCCTGATCGTCGACGATTCCCCGACCGAACGTTACTACCTGACCGACATCCTCGTGCGCAACGGCTTCACCGTCACCACCGCCGACAACGGCGAGGAGGCGCTCGCCAAGATCCGCGCCGAGCGACCGGAACTGATCCTGATGGACGTGGTGATGCCCGGCGCGAACGGCTTCCAGGTGACGCGCTCGATCGCGCGCGATCCGGAGCTGGCGTCCGTCCCCGTCATCATCTGCAGCAGCAAGAACCAGGAAACCGACCGCATCTGGGGCATGCGCCAGGGCGCGAAGGATTATTTCGTCAAGCCGGTCGATCCGGCGAAGCTGCTGGCCACGATCGCCACGCTCGGCGCCTGAGATGGACGTCAGCGACGCCGCCGGACAGAAGGGCGCGGCCAGGCGCGCGCGCCTGCGCCAGTACCAGGAACAGCTGCTCGAGCGCATGCAGGCCGCGCGCACGAGCTGCGGCGCGCGCGCGCACCAGCTGGGCGTGGAGATCGGCGGCGTGCGCTACCTGCTCGACCTCGTCGAAGCGGGCGAGATCGTGCCGCTGCCGCCGCTGGCCGCCGTGCCGCTCACGCAGCCGTGGTATCTCGGCCTCGCGAACGTGCGCGGCAACCTGCTGGGCGTCGTCGACCTGGCGCGCTATCTCGATGCGGAGGCGGCGCCAACGCCCGGCACGCGGCTCGTGACGTTCGGCCCCGCCCTCGGTTTTCCGTGCGCGCTGCTGGTGGCGAAGGTCGTCGGCCTGCGCCACGCGGCCGACATGCAACCTGCCGACGGCCGCCTGCGCGACGCCGACGGCCAGGAATGGACGCCGCTGTCGCTCGCCGCCCTCGCGCGCGCGGACCGCTTCCTGCAAGTGGCACGCTAATCATTTAAAAAACAGGTTCTGTACTGGAGCTGGCATGGGATTCGTATCCAAACTGTCGATGAATTTCTTCCCCAAGGACGGGGGCGGCGACGCGCAGGCGTCCGGCACGGTGCTGGCGTCGCCCGACACGCAGTTCGGCCCCGGCACGGTGCCCGCCGGCCCGGTCAGCGGCAAGGCGCCGACGGGTTCCGCCGATGACGCCGCGCTGCGCCTCGGCCAGCTCGCCCGGCGCAAGCGCCGCCATGCGGAGGAAGCTGCCAGTGGAACGGGCGGCGACGACGACCTGCGCCTGCCGCTCATCGGCCATCTGTCCCTGCCGCGCCAGCTGCGCATCCTGCTCGTCGCCTTCGGCATCGGCATCCTGCTCACGCTGCTGTCGCTGTGGCGCAATGCCGGCAGCGGCGCGATCGCCAGCGGCCAGACCCAGATCGCCAGCGAAGCGCTGATGCACTCGCAGCGCGTGGGCAAGGCCGCGCCGAATGCGATGCAAGGCGTGCCGGACGCGTTCACGCAGCTGCAGGACAGCCGCATCGCCCTGGGGCACGACCTCGACCTGCTGGCCCGCGGCGGCGACTTCAACGGCAACGCGATTCCCGCGTCGTCGGGCGACCTGGCCGCGCAGCTGGCCGCCGTGCGCAAGAAGTGGAACGTGTCCGACGCGGCCGCCGCCAGCATCCTCAAGATGAAGCCCGAGCTGGTTGCCTTCGACAAGAACCTGAAGCAGCTCGACGTGCTGGCGCCGGACATGCTGGCGCTGACCGAAGACATCCTCACCGAACGCACGGCGCGCGGCGGCAGCGCGCGCGAACTGGCGGCGCTGGGCCGCATGATGATGCTGACGCAGCGCCTGTCGCGCAGCGCCAGCGAATTCCTCACGTCGGGCGGCATCCGTCCCGAGACCGCGTTCCAGATGGGCCGCGACACGACCACGTTCCGCGCCACCGTCGACGGCCTGCTGAACGGCAGCGCCGCGCTGGGCCTGGCCGCGCTGCGCGACCCGGCGCTGCGCGCCAAGCTGGAGGAAGTGCAGTCGAAATTCGACATCTGCCAGAAGCTGATCTCCACCTTCCTCGACAAACTGTCCGACATGACGGCCGCCAAGGCCGCCGAGCAGACGATCTTCCGCGACAACGAGACGCTGCGCCGCCAGCTGACCGGCCTGCAGGCGTCGTACCGCGCCGGCGAGGGCAGCACGGGTATGTGGCTGTGGGTGCTCGTGGCGGCATCGATCTTCACCCTCGTCACGGCGGGCAGCATCTCGCGCGTGATGCTGCAGGATTCGCGCAACCGCACCCGCGGCGCCGACGCCCGCCGCCAGGAAGCGGAGGCGATGCACCTGCTGGCCCAGGCCAAGGAAGAGGAAGCCAAGGCCACCAACGACCAGAACCAGGCCGCGATCCTGCGCCTGATGAACGAATTGCAGGAAGTGGCGGACGGCGACCTGACGGTCTATGCCACCGTCTCGGAAGACATCACGGGCGCCATCGCCGACTCCGTCAACTACACGGTGGAAGAACTGCGCGGCCTCGTCGTGCGCGTGATCGATACGGCGGAAAAGGTGACGCAGGCGTCGAACGATGCGCAGCAGGTGTCGAGCCGGCTGCTCGTCGCGGCGGGCCAGCAGGCGCGCGAGATCCAGGACACGTCGGCCACGATGCTGCGCATGGCCGGCGAGATCACGGACGTGTCCAGCTCCGCGAAGGAGTCGGCCGAGGTGGCGCGCCAGTCGGTGGCGGCGGCGGAGCAGGGCGCGACGGCGGTGCAGAACGCCATCCGCGGCATGGGCGAGATCCGCGAGCAGATCCAGGAAACCTCCAAGCGCATCAAGCGCCTGGGCGAATCGTCGCAGGAGATCGGCGAGATCACCGAACTCATTTCCGACATCACGGAACAGACCAACGTGCTGGCGCTGAACGCCGCCATCCAGGCCGCGTCGGCCGGCGAGGCGGGGCGCGGCTTCTCGGTCGTGGCGGAAGAGGTGCAGCGGCTGGCGGAACGGTCGGCCGAAGCGGCCAAGCAGATCGGCGCGCTGGTGCGCACCATCCAGACCGACACGCACGACGCCGTGGCGGCGATGGAAAAGTCGACGCAGGGCGTCGTCGAGGGCGCGCGCACGACCGACGCGGCCGGCGCGGCGCTGGCCGACATCTCGCGCGTGTCGAACCGCCTGGCGGAGCTGATCCAGGGGATGGCGGTCGCCGCGGGCTTGCAGGCGACGTCCGCGAACGGCGTGGCGCATAATATGCAGCACATCCTCGCGATCACCGAACAGGCACAGGGCGGCACGCAGCAGACCGCGCAGTCGATCCGGCAGCTGGCGGAACTCGCGCAGGAACTGAAGAATTCGGTGTCGCGCTTCCGCGTCGCCGCCTGAGCATCTCACTTTTGCCCACATGACCCAGTTTTCGCACGCGTCTTCCGCACCGCCTTTCGACACCGGCCCCCTGTCCTGGGTCATCGGTGAAATCCGCGACGCCCTCGGGCGTTCCGCCAAGGCGCTGCAGGATGCGGCCGGCCGCACGCCGGAAGCGCAGCCCACGCTGCTGCTGCATGCCAAGTCGCACCTGCACCAGGCTCACGGGGCCCTGCAGATGGTCGACGTCGCCGGCGTCGAACGCCTGAGCGAGGCGGCCGAACAGGTCATCGACCGCTTCAAGGACGGTACCCTGGCGCTCGACCCCGAGCGGGCCGGCGCCGTGGGCGAGGCGTACCGGGCGCTCGTCGAATACCTGGAAGAGCTGCTGGAAGGCGCGGCGCCGCAACCCGTGCGCCTGTTCCCGTACTACCGCGCGCTGCAGGAACTGCTGGGCGTGGAACGCGTCCACCCGGGCCAGATGCTCGTGCTGGACCTTGCGCCGGCCTTGCTGCCGGGCGGCGGCGCCGGCCCGACGCCGGACTACGCCGCGACCCGCGCCGCATTCGAGAAGGCGCTGCTGCTGTTCCTGCGCAGCCAGGATGTCGACGCCCAGCGCGGCCAGGCGGCCGCCATGCGCGATGCATTGGCGAGCGTCGTCCACGGCCAGCCGCAGGCGGAGGCCCACGCGTTCTGGCTGGCGCTGCAGGCCGTCGCCGACCTCGTCGCGAACGGCCAGGTGGCGCCCGACCTGTACGTGAAGCAGCTGTTCGGCCAGATCAACCTGCAGCTGCGCCGCGCGGTACAGGGACATACCGAACTGCCGGAAGCGCTGCTGCGCGACGCGCTGTTCTTCATCTCGGCCGCGCCGGAACCTACCCTTGATGCGCGCCAGCTGCGCGACGCGTACCACGTCGGCGGCCAGGTGCCGGCCGATTACCTGGAACGCCGCTACGGCAAGGTCGATCCGGAGCTGCTGAAGGATGCCAAGGAAGCGCTGATCGAGACCAAGCAGGGGTGGGACCGCGTCGCCACGGAAGGCGGCGACGTGCTCGATGGCGGCTTCAACGACGCGCTGGCGAAGCTGGCGGGCGCCAGCGAGAAGCTGGGCGCACCGCAGCTCGCGCACCTGCTGCGCGAACTGGGGCAGGCCGCCAGCGAATCGATGGCGGGCGGCCGCAGCGACCAGTTCAGCCTCGAGATGGCCGAGGCCATGCTGTTCGTCGAGCATGGCCTGGACCAGGTGCGCCAGTTGCCCGAGGACTTCGGCCAGCATGCGGAAGCCGTCGGCCAGCGCCTGCTCGCGCTGGCGCACGGCGCGACCCCGCCGGACGCGCCGGTGTGGCACGGCGAGATGGCGCGCGAGCTGCAGCAGGGCCAGACCGTCGCGGTGCTGGCGGGCGAGATCCGCACGGGCCTGCGCCAGGTCGAGAAACTCATCGACGACTACTACGAAGACGCGGCACGCATCGCGGCCCTGGAACAGGTCGATCCACTGCTGCACCAGCTGCAGGGTGCGCTGGCCATCCTCGACCAGGAGCAGGCCACGCAGGCCGTCGACCACGTGCGCGCCCAGGTGCGCACGCTGATCGAGACGCCGCCGGATGCCGCGGCGCGCGGCGCCGTGCTGGACAACCTGGCCCGCAACATCGGCGCGCTCGGCTTCTTCACCGACGCGCTGGCGCAGAACGTCGACGGCGCGCGCCGGCGCTACCGCTTCGATGCGGCGGCGGGCCTGTTCCACGAGCTGCCGCTCGAAGCACCGGCACCTTCGGAGTCGCAGGCCGTGCCGGTGGCGGCACCGGACGCCGTCGACGCCGAACTGCTGGAGATCTTCATCGGCGAGGCCCGCGAAGTGCTGGACGTCGTCGGCACCGCATTGCCGGCCGCCGAAGCGAATCCGGCCGACCAGGACACGCTCACGCGCCTGCGCCGCGGCTTCCACACGCTCAAGGGCAGCAGCCGCATGGTGAACCTCGAACAGTTCGCCGCGGCGGCGGCGGCCATCGAGAAGGTCATGAACCTGTGGCTGGCCGAGGCGCGCGCCGCCACGCCGGACCTGCTGGCACTGCTCGCGCAGGCGCATGCGGAGCTGGGCGCGTGGGTCGATGAACTCGCGGCCGGCGGATCGCAGCGCGATGGCGCGGCGCTCGTGCAGGCAGCCCGGCGCGTGCAGGACGGTGGGCTGTTCGCGCTGGCGGAAGCGCCGGCGCCGCTCGTGTCGACGCCGGAGGTGCCGGCGGTCGATGCACCGGCCGAGCTGGCACCGGAAACGGTCGGCGCGCTCGATACCGTGCCCGCCGCATCCGAGCCGTCACCGGAACCGGTCGAACCCGCCGCCGGCTTCGAGGTCGCGCCCGACGAGGCGCCCGCGCCGCTCCCGGCCCTGTCCACGGACGAGCTGCCGGACAACGTGCTCGCGTTCCCCGTGTCGGAAGCGAACGTGCGGCACGTGGGCGACCTGGAGATTCCGCTCCCGCTGTACAACATCTACCTCGGCGAGACCGAGGAACTGGTGCGCACGCTGGCCGACGACTTCGCCGGCTGGCGCGCGGAACCGCTGCGCGCCGCGTCCGCGCAGGCCCTGAAGGCGGCGCACACGCTGGGCGGCACGTCGGCCACCGTCGGCTTCAACGCGCTGCGCGAACTGGCCGTGGCGCTGGAAG
Source organism: Massilia orientalis (assembly GCF_030411975.2). Taxonomy (NCBI): domain Bacteria; kingdom Pseudomonadati; phylum Pseudomonadota; class Betaproteobacteria; order Burkholderiales; family Oxalobacteraceae; genus Massilia; species Massilia orientalis. The sequence goes on from NZ_JASNRB020000022.1 coordinate 47,871, forward strand.
AAGCGCTGCAGGTCGCCGTTCCGCCGCTGGACGGCGCCCAGTTCGACCTGCTGGACGAGACGGTCGAGCGCGTGCGCATCATGCTGCAGGTGTTCGCGCTGGGCGAACTGGCGCCCGCGCAGCCGGAACTGCTGGCGCGCCTGGAAGCGCTGCGCGATGCGCTGGGCCGCCAGCGCGCCGACGCCGTCATCGCCGACGCCGAGCCGGAACTGGCGCAGCGCCTGGACGCGCTGTTCGCCGCCACGTATGCGAGCATTCTGGCCGATCCGCCGCTCGCCACCGGCACGCCGTCGCTGCCCGCCAGCACGGAACTGGCGCCGCGCGCGCCGGCACCGCGCCAGGACGATCCGGCCGTGAGCGCCGTCGACGATCTGTTCGATGCGTACTTCGACGATCCGTTCGCCGCGCCGACGCTGGAGCAGGCCGAACCCGCGCCCGCACCGGTCGAAGCGGACGAGGTCATCGACATCGATGCGTTGTTCGACATCCCGGTGCCCCTACCCGAACCCGAGCCCGAACCCGAACCCGAACCCGAACCCGAGGCGCGGCCGGACCCCGTCGCCGAGCCGGAAGCGGACGCGGTGCTGGCCGCGGAGCCGGTATTCGTCGACGACCTCGACGCGGACCTGCTGCCCGTCTTCATGGAAGAAGCGGCGGACCTGCTGCCGCAGATCGGCAACGGCCTGCGCCAGTGGCAGCAGAACCCGGCCGACGCGGCCGTCGCGCAAGGCCTGCTGCGCGCCCTGCACACGGTGAAGGGCAGCGCGCGCATGGCCGGCGCGATGCGCCTCGGCCAGCACACGCACGCGCTGGAAACCCAGATCGAGAACATGCTGCACGCCGGGACGACGAACCCGGCCGCGTTCGACGAACTGCTGGCCAACTACGACCAGGCGCAACTGCTGTTCGAGCAGTTGCAGCAGCCGGCGGCGCCGGTGCTCCAACCCGCAGCGGCACCGGAACCCGCGGCGCTGCCGGCAGCGCCCGCGGACGAGCAGGCCGCGCGCGCGCCGCTCGTGCGCGTGCGCGCCGACATCCTCGACCGCCTCGTCAACCAGGCCGGCGAGGTGTCGATCACGCGCTCGAAGCTGGAGACGCAGGTCGGCACGCTGAAGGGCATGCTGGCCGAATTCTCCGACAACCTCGCCAACCTGCGGCGCCAGCTGCGCGAAGTGGAGATGCAGGCGGAATCGCAGATCGCGTCGCGCCTGTCGATCGCGGGCGAGCGCGAATTCGACCCGCTCGAATTCGACCGCTTCACGCGCCTGCAGGAACTCACGCGCATGATGGCCGAGAGCGTGAACGACGTCGGTTCGTTCCACGACGGCCTCGCGCGCACGGTGGAAACGGCGGCCGACGACCTGGCCGCGCAGTCGCGCCTCACGCGGGAGCTGCAGCGCGACCTGATGCGGGTGCGGATGGTGCCGTTCGCGAGCCTGTCCGAGCGCCTGTTCCGCGTCGCCCGCCAGACCGCCAAGGAAATGGACAAGCGCGTCAACCTGGACATCCGCGGCGGCGGCGTCGAGATCGACCGCAGCGTGCTGGAACGCATGGCAGCGCCGTTCGAACACCTGCTGCGCAACGCCATCGTGCACGGCATCGAGCCGCGCGAGCAGCGCCTGGCCGCCGGCAAGCCGGAGACGGGCGAACTGCTCGTGCAGGTGAGCCAGCAGGGCAACGAAGTCGAGATCCGCTTCGCCGACGACGGCGCAGGTCTCGACCTGGGCCGCATCCGCGCCAAGGCGGCATCGCTCGGACTGTTGGCCGACGGCGAGGACGTGTCCGACCAGGACGCGGCCGAGCTGGTGTTCGAGCCGGGCTTCTCGACGGCGGACACGCTGACGGAACTGGCCGGCCGCGGCGTCGGCATGGACGTCGTGCGCTCGGAAGCGCACGCGCTGGGCGGCCGCGTCGACGTCGAGACGACGCCGGGCCGCGGCGCCGCCTTCGTCATCCACCTGCCGCTCACGCTGGCCGTCACGCAGGTCGTGCTGGTCGCCAGCGGCCCGCGCACGCATGCGCTGCCGGCCGTGCTGGTCGAGCAGGTGCTGCAGGTGCGCGAGGCGGAGCTCGATGCGGCCTTCGCCGCGGGGGCGATCAACGTCCACGGCGAGAGCGTCCCGCTGCATTACCTGCCCGCGCTGCTGCACGAACCCGGCGGCGCCGGTGGCCAGCGCTCGTCGCCGGTGCTGGTCCTCAGGAGCGGCAACACGCGCGTCGCCGTACGGGTGGACGAGGTGCTGGGCAACCGCGAGGTCGTCATCAAGAACATCGGGCCGCAGCTGGCGCGCATGCCGGGCATCGCCGGCGCCACGGTGCTCGGTTCGGGCGAGATCGTGCTGATCCTCGACCCGGTGCAGCTGGCGGGACAGGGCGCGCGCCCCGGCCGTGCCGTGGAGATGCCGGCACCGGCGCCGGCCGCGCGCATCGCGACCATCATGGTCGTGGACGATTCGCTCACCGTGCGCAAGGTCACCCAGCGCCTGCTGGAGCGCGAAGGCTATCGCGTGCTGTTGGCCAAGGACGGCGTCGATGCGCTCGAGCAGATGCAGGAGACGCGTCCGGACCTGATGCTGGTCGATATCGAGATGCCGCGCATGGACGGCTTCGACCTCACGCGCCACGTGCGCGGAGACGCTGCCACGGCGGCGCTGCCGATCATCATGATCACGTCGCGCACGGCGGACAAGCACCGCAACGTGGCGCTGGGGCTCGGGGTCGATGCGTATTTCGGCAAGCCGTACCAGGAAGATGCGTTGCTGGCGGCGATTACGGGATTGCTCGAAACTCGTAACACATGAACGTCGCCCCCGCGGAGGCGGGGGCCCAATTTGCACGCGTTTCGGCCGCGCATGCAGAACTCGGATTCCCGCCTCCGCGGGGATGACGTTTACAGGTCACGGATCGCCTTGAAGCGCGCGAGTGTTTTCTCTCTCGCTGCTTCGTGGTCCACCACCGGCACCGGATAATCCTTCCCGAGCACGACGCCGGCCTCCTGTAAAACCTCCGGCTTCGCCAGCCACGGCGCATGCATGGCCGCCCCGCTCAAGCCGGCCAGCTGCGGCAGGTACTGCCGGATGAACGCCCCGTCCGGATCGAACCGCTTCGACTGCGTGACGGGATTGAAGATGCGGAACCACGGCTGCGCATCGCACCCCGTCGACGCCGCCCATTGCCAGCCGCCGTTGTTCGACGCCAGTTCGTAATCGTTCAGCTTCAGCGCGAACCACCGTTCGCCGCGGCGCCAATCGATGCCGAGGTCCTTGGTCAGGAAGCTGGCCGTCACCATGCGCAGGCGGTTGTGCATGAAACCCGTGCGTTCCAGCTGCAGCATCGCGGCGTCGACGAGCGGATAGCCCGTGCGGCCCGCGCACCACGCGTCGAACAGCGCGTCCGCCTCCGCACCGTCGTCCCACGCGACGGCGTCGAAGGCGGGCTTGAACGATTGCGTGACGACGCGCGGATGGCGCGCCAGGATCATCATGTAGAACTCGCGCCAGATCAGTTCCGACAGCCACACGGGCGCACCGGCACCGCCGCTGCCGTCGGCGATGCGTTCCTGCAGCATGGCGACGAGGCGGCGCACGGACAGCGTACCGAAACGCAGGTGGATCGACAGGCGCGACGTGGCGTCCAGGGCCGGGAAGTCCCGGTCGTGGTCGTAGCGCGCGAGACGCTGCCCGAATTGCGCCAGCAGTGCTTCCGCACCCGTCATGCCGGGATGCGCGATGGGTGCGGCATTCGGAACGAAACCGAGATCGGCCAGCGCGGGCGGGGCGTGATCCGCGGGCGCCGGCGCGAGCGCGCCCGCGTGCGGGGCCGTCTCGTACGGCCGCAGCGCCTCCGGTTCGCGCGCGAGGCGTTTCAGCCACGCGTTCTTGTACGGCGTGAAGACCGAATAGGGGCCGCCGGCCAGCGTCAATACTTCGTCCTGCTCGAAGATGACCTGGTCCTTGAACGTCTGCAGGCTGCGGCCGGCCGCGCGCAGGGCGCCCTGCACGGCGCGGTCGCGGGCGATGGCCTGCGGTTCGTAATCCCGGTTGGCGAACACGGATTCCGCATCCAGTTCGGCCGCCAGCGCCGGGATCACCTGCGCGGCGCGCCCGTGCCGCACGATGAGGTAACCTCCCATTGCATGCAGGCGCGCATCCAGCTCGCGCACGCTGTCGAGCAGAAATTGAATGCGCCGGTCGTCGGACGGCAGACCGGCCAGGATGTCCGTATCGAACACGAACACGCCAACCACCCGGCGTGAGGAGAGCAGGGCGTGATGTAGCGCGGCATGGTCGTCCACGCGCAAATCGCGCCGGAACCAGACCAGCGAGTTTCTCAGAGTCATCTTCTGTGTGTTGAGTCAATGCAGTCCAGAATTTTACTGTCTACCATCTCTCAGGTTTGCCCCGCCGACCGGCTTCCGTGGCCGGTCGGGCAATTCGGTGTAAACTAGCGAAAAGTCCAGCTTTTCAGCATAGCAATGCCGCGGTAACCCCAGAGAGTGAGCCAACAGAGAGTATGAGCATGAAAAAAAGTAAGGTCGGCAAGCCTCTAACCATGCCCGGGATGCCCCAGGAAGACACGCCTCTCCTCGGCACGTTGAGTGCATCCACGTCCCAGCTGAACCTGGCTAATCATTTCCTGATTGCCATGCCGTCCATGAATGACCCGATCTTCGGCGGCACTGTCGTGTATATCTGCGAGCACAACGAGAAGGGCGTGCTCGGCGTCGTCATCAACAAGCCCACCGACATGACCATGGACGTGCTGTTCGACCGCATCGACCTGAAAGTGGCGGAAGGGCTGCGCGCCAGCGTCGAGGACGCGCCGATCATGTTCGGCGGCCCGGTCCAGGACGACCGCGGCTTCGTGCTGCATTCGCCCGGCGGCCGCTATTCCTCGTCGCTGAGCGTCACCGACGACGTCGCGTTCACGACGTCGATCGACGTGCTGGAAGCCGTCGCCAACGGCACCGGCCCGCACCGCATGCTCGTCTCGATCGGTTATGCAGGGTGGAGTCCGGGCCAGCTGGAAGAAGAGATCGCCCGCAACGGCTGGCTCACGGTGAGCGCCGACGCGCGCGTGCTGTTCGACCTGCCGATCGAGGAGCGCTACAACGCGGCCATCAAGCTGCTGGGGATCGATCCCCTCATGCTGGCTTCCGAGGCCGGCCATGCTTGACGGGCGCTTTACAACCCGGAGTCGACGCAGGTAATGGTCGACATCGTTCTAGGCTTCGACTTCGGCATCAAGCGCATCGGCATCGCCATGGGAAATACGCTGACGGGACAGGCGCAACCGCTGTCCGTCATCAAGGCGGTCGACAATACGACCCGCTTCAAGGTCATCGGCGACCTGATCGAACAATGGCGCCCCGCGCGGCTCGTCGTGGGCGAGCCGCGCCATCCGGACGGCGCGGAGCACGAGATGACCCTGCGCGCGCGCCGCTTCGCGAATCAGCTTAACGGCCGCTTCAACCTGCCCGTCGAACTCGTCGACGAGCGCTACTCGTCGGCCGTCATTCCCGCCAAGCGCGGCGAGATCATCGACGCCAAGGCCGCCGCCATCATTTTGCAACAATACTTTGACGATCATGCCAACTCATATTAACGACGCGGATGGCCTGGATGCCGAGGCCCTGTACCGCGACCTGCTCGCGCAGGTGCGCGCGGGTCTCACGGGCGTGGCGGATGCCGCCATCGTCGGCATCCACTCGGGCGGCGCCTGGCTCGCGGAACGTCTCGCGGCCGACCTGGGCCTGCAATCCCGCCTGGGCTTCATCGACGTCTCGTTCTACCGCGACGACTTTGCCCGCAAGGGCCTGCATCCGGACGTGAAGCCGACCCGGATCGAATTCAACGTCGACGGCGCGACCATCGTGCTCGTCGACGACGTGCTGTACACCGGCCGCACGGTGCGCGCGGCGATCAACGTGCTGTTCGACTACGGCCGTCCGCAGCGTATCATGCTGGCCGCGCTGGCGGACCGCGGCGGCCGCGAACTCCCGGTCGCCGCCGATTTCGTCGGCGCGCACGCACAGCTTGCCCCTGGCCGCTCGCTCGCGCTCGCGCGTGACCCGAACGGTCGACTCTCGCTCACGATCGAAGACGACAATGCATAACCCGCAACTGAACAAGAACGGCGAACTGCAGCACCTCCTTACCATCGAGGGACTGCCCAAGGCCATCATCAACCACATCCTCGACACCGCCTCGAGCTTCGTGAGCATCTCCGACCGCGAGGTCAAGAAGGTGCCGCTGATGCGCGGGAAAAGCGTCTTCAACCTGTTCTTCGAAAACTCGACGCGCACGCGCACGACGTTCGAGATCGCGTCGAAGCGCCTGTCGGCCGACGTCATCAACCTGAACATCGCCGCCTCGTCGACGAGCAAGGGCGAATCGCTGCTGGACACGATCGACAACTTGTCGGCCATGCACGCCGACATGTTCGTCGTGCGCCACGCGCAGTCGGGCGCGCCGTACCTGATCGCCAAGCACCTGAACGACACGCAGCAGAACCACGTGCACGTGGTGAACGCGGGCGACGGCCGCCACGCGCACCCGACGCAGGGCCTGCTCGACATGTACACGATCCGCCACTACAAGAAGGATTTCACGAACCTGCGCGTGGCCATCGTCGGCGACATCCTGCACAGCCGCGTGGCCCGTTCGGACATCCACGCGCTGACGACGCTGGGCGTGCCGGAAGTGCGCGCCATCGGCCCGCACACGCTGCTGCCGGGCGGCCTGGAACAGATGGGCGTGCGCGTGTTCACGAACATGGACGAGGGTCTGAAGGACGTCGACGTGATCATCATGCTGCGCCTGCAGAACGAGCGCATGTCGGGCGCGCTGCTGCCGTCGGCCGGCGAGTATTTCAAGAGCTACGGCCTGACGCCGGAGCGCCTGGCGCTCGCGAAACCGGACGCCATCGTGATGCACCCGGGCCCGATGAACCGCGGCGTGGAGATCGATTCGGCCGTGGCGGACGGCGCCCAGGCCGTGATCCTGCCCCAGGTCACCTTCGGTATCGCGGTCCGCATGGCCGTCATGAGTATCTTAGCCGGTAGTCACACTTAAATTCGCACGTATGAATAACTTGCACATCAAGAACGGGCGCCTGATCGACCCGGCGGCCGGCATCGACGCCGTCCAGGACCTCTACATCGCCGACGGCAAGATCGCCGGCATCGGCAACGCACCCGCCGGCTTCACGGCCGCGCGCACGATCGACGCCGCGGGCCTCGTCGTCGCGCCGGGCCTCGTCGACCTTTCCGCCCGCCTGCGCGAGCCGGGCTACGAATACAAGGCGACGCTGGAATCGGAAATGCAGGCCGCGGTGCAGGGCGGTGTGACGACGCTCGTGTGCCCGCCCGACACCGACCCCGTGCTGGACGAGCCGGGCCTCGTCGAAATGCTCAAGCACCGCGCGCGCCTGCTGAACCAGGCCAACGTGCATCCGCTGGGCGCGCTGACCGTCGGCCTGAAGGGCAAGGCGCTGACCGAGATGGCCGAGCTGACGGAAGCCGGCTGCATCGGCTTCGCGCAGGCCGAGGAACCGATCGAGGACACCACCGTGCTGTTGCGCGCCATGCAGTACGCGAAGACGTTCGGCTACACCGTGTGGCTGCGCCCGCAGGACCCGCACATCGGCCGCGGCGGCATTGCCCACAGCGGCCCGCTGGCGTCGCGCCTGGGCCTGTCCGGCGTGCCGGTGATGTCAGAGACCATCGCGCTGCACACGATCTTCGAACTGATGCGCGCCTCCGGTGCGCGCGTGCACCTGTGCCGCATCTCGTCGGCCGCCGCGCTGGACCTGATCCGCGCCGCCAAGAAGGAAGGCTTGCCGGTCACGTGCGACGTCGGCGTGCACCACCTGCACATGACGGATGCCGACATCGGCTTCTTCGATTCCAACGCGCGCCTCACGCCGCCGCTACGCAGCCAGCGCGACCGCGACGCGATCCGCGCGGCCGTCCAGGACGGCACCGTGGACGCCGTCTGCTCGGACCACACTCCGGTCGACGACGACGAGAAGCTGCTGCCGTTCGCCGAGGCCTCGCCCGGCGCCACCGGCCTGGAACTGCTGCTGTCCTTGATGCTGAAATGGGCGGCCGAGCAAGGCAACGATGGGAAGGCATTGTCGACCGCGCTGGCCAGGATCACGAGCGATCCGGCGCGCACGGCGGGCCTGTCCGCCGGCACGCTGGCACAGGGCGCAAGCGCGGACGTCGTGCTGTTCGACCCGGACACGCGCTGGACCGTCAACGCGGCCGCCCTCGCGAGCCAGGGCAAGCACACGCCGTTCCTCGGCTACGAACTGGCTGGCCAGGTAAAGGCGACGATCGTCGCCGGCCACGTCGCGTTCGAACGCTGATTGAAGATCAAGCTCGCGTGGCGCCTCGCGCGCCTCGTCCTCCACCTGGTCCAGGGCCTGGTCACCTGCGCCCTCGTGTTCCCGTGGGCGGGCGATGCCCTGCGCGAGCGCCTGATCCAGCGCTGGTCGGTACGCCTGCTGGGCATCTGCCGCGTGCGCCTCGAGCGCGTGCCGGGCGAGGACTCGCTGGCGCACGCGCTCATCGTCGCGAACCACATCTCGTGGCTCGACATCTTCGTCATCAATGCCGTGCACCCGTGCCGCTTCGTGGCCAAGGCCGAGATCCGCGCCTGGCCCGTGGTCGGCTGGCTCGTCGCGCAGGCGGGCACGGTGTTCATCGCGCGCGGCAGCCGGCGCGACCTGCGCCACATCTTCAAGGGCCTCGTGGAAGTCCTCGGCCAGCACCGCCGCGTGGCGTTCTTCCCCGAGGGGACGACGGCCAGCCAGGGCACGGTGCTGCCGTTCCACGCCAATCTGTTCGAAGCCGCCATCGACGCCGCGGTGCCCGTGCAGCCGGTCGCGCTGGCCTATGTCGACGCGGACGGCGGCTGGCATCCGGCCGTCGACTACACGGGCGAGACGACGTTCGTCGACAGCATCGTGCGCATCCTCGGCGGTGAACCGGTGGTCGCGCGGCTGGCCTGCCTGGCGCCGATCCCGGCGGCGGGCGCGCACCGGCGCGAGCTGGCGCAGGCGGCGCATGACGCGATCGCGGGGGCGCTGGGGCAGGGTGCGCAACCTCCGGCGATCAGATAACCCGTTAGCCTAAAAATCGTCATTCCCGGGCCAGACGCTCCCCTTGGCGGGAATCCAGGTTCGAGCCTATCGAAACGCATGCAAAATTGGGTCCCCGCCTTCGTGGGGACGACGTTGCGTTTGCCTTACTTTTTCCCGCTGTGCTCCCGGTACTCGGGACAATCCACCTGCAACAGCGACCGGTCATCCAGGCACACGGCCGTCAGCTTGCCGCCCCACACGCAACCGCTGTCCAGCCCCACGAGATTCGGCCGCAGCACGAGCCCGAGCGCCGACCAGTGTCCGAACACGACGGTGACATCGAGCGTGCGGCGGTTGGGCAGGTCGAACCAGGGCTGCAGGTCCGTGCCTTCCGGCCCCTTGTCGCTTTCCTTGTGATGGAAATCCATGCGGCCGTCCGGCCAGCACAGGCGCATGCGCGTGAGCGCGTTGACGATGCAGCGCAGGCGGGCGATGCCCGTGAGGCCGTCGTCCCAGCGGTCCGGCTCGTTGCCGTACATCTGGCCGAGGAAGTCGATCCAGTGGTCGCCGCGCAGCACAGCCTCCACTTCGGCCGCCAGCGCCATCGTCTGCGCGGCCGTCCACTGCGGCGCCACGCCGGCATGTACCAGCAGGTGGGCATCGACGAACATCGCGAGCGGGCGGCGGCGCAGCCAGTCGATCAGTGCATCGCGATCGGGCGCGGCGAGGATCTCGTCCAGCGTATCGGACCGGCTCATTTTCTGGGCGCCGACGGCCACGGCCAGCAGGTGCAGGTCATGGTTGCCGAGCAGGGCGTCGACGCGGCCATCGCTCGCTTCCGCCAGCGCCTTCATGCGGCGCAGCGCGCCCAGCGAATCGGGGCCGCGGTTGATCAGGTCGCCGACGAACAGGATGCGCATACCTGGTCCCGCCGTCGCGTCGATTCGTTCCAGCAGCAGGCCGGCTTCATGGGCGCACCCTTGCAGGTCGCCGATTACATAGGTTTTCATTTCGCTCACATTCGATTTTGCAGGATCGATACTAATCGATTCTTCCGGGTTTCGTACGGCGGCCCCAGCCGAGGGAATTGCTGATTGTAAATTGTCTTGCCCATCAGTCAAAGTTCCGGTATTTCGTAATTCCTCAATCGGACGACAGTCTGCGCGCGTACACTGCCGAGGTCCGGTTTGCCGACGACTAATCCGGTACAATCCCGCACGGTTGCATTTAAAAAATAATAAAATGTTTTCCTTCATCGTAAGTTTTGTCGTGTCCGCGCTACTGACGCTCCTCGTCGTCAAGCATTCGAAATTGCACGGACCCGCACTCGACAATAATTTCGACGGCGTACAGAAGGTCCATCTCCATGCGGTGGCGCGGATTGGCGGATTGCCGATCTTCCTCGCGGTGGCCCTGACCGCCGGCATTTCCGTATGGCGGGTGCCCGGCCTCGGTTATTGGCTGGTCTCGCTGCTGGGATGTGGGGGGATCGCATTCGCCGGCGGTATCGTCGAAGACTATACGGGGAAGGTGCGTCCCTCGCGCCGCCTGATATTGACGATGGTCGCCGCGTTCCTCGGCTATCTCGTGCTGGACGCGAAAATCGCGCGGCTCGATATGCCTTTCGTGAGCTGGCACCTCGATTCGCTGTGGCTGATATTGCCGCTGACCGTGCTGGCCGTTGCGGGCATTGCGAACGCGGTGAATATCATCGACGGGTTCAATGGCCTGGCCAGTGTCGTCACGATCTTCATGCTGTTGTCGCTCGCTTACGTGGGCTGGCAGGTGGGCGACATGTTCGTGCTGGTGTCCGCGCTGACGGTCGCGGGCGCAACGGCCGGTTTCCTCATCTGGAATTATCCCGTCGGCCTCATCTTCCTCGGCGACGGCGGCGCTTATTTCATCGGATTCATGCTGGGCGAACTGGCCCTGCTGCTCGTGATGCGCAATCCCCAGGTATCGACGTGGTATGCCGTCTTGCTGCTGATTTATCCGGCATTCGAAACCATATTTTCCGTTTACCGCCGAATGTTTGTACGTGGGAAATCCCCTACCATGCCAGATGGAATCCACCTGCACAGCCTGATTTTCCGGCGTATCGTGCAATGGACCGTCGGTCGCAAAGAAGCCCGTGCACTGATGAAAAGGAATGCGCGTACTTCGCCATACTTGTGGCTGTTTTCCCTCACCGCCGTTATCCCCGCAACCGTGTTCTGGCGGAATACGGGAATTTTGATATTCTTCTGTCTGTTGTTCATTATCAGCTACGTATGGTTGTACGCGCGTATCGTGAGATTCAAGTCGCCGCGCTGGCTGATTTGGCACAAAAAACACTAAAGAAATTTCAGTTGTAGTATATTGCGAGCATTGGTGATTATTCGATAAAATCCCTTACACCTAGACTCTACATATAAGGAATCAAGATGGATCTGTCTAATTTGTCCTTGGGCGATTTGCGCAACCTGCAAGAGCAGATCAAGCAGGAAATGAAGAAACGCGAGGTGCAGGAAGTGCAAAAGGCGCGTGAACAGATCATGGCCATCGCACAGAGCGTCGGCGTACCTTTGAAAGACCTGATCAGCGCCAGCGGCCGTGGCGGCAAATCGGCGGGTGCGAATGCCGGTTCCGTCGCCGTCCGTTATCGCAATCCGGACAATGCCTCGCAACAGTGGACCGGTCGCGGCCGCCAGCCGAAATGGGTCAAGGAATGGGTCGAAGGCGGTAAATCGATGGACAAACTGCGCGTCTGATTCCGTTTCATATCGTTCCGAGTGCGCACGTTCTGTGCGCCTCATCGCGCTTATTTGCGCATCCAGTACACCGGTAATCCGGCCCCGGCGGCCCTGCTTGCCGTTACAATATCCCTTTTTTCCAATCCCGACCCAACCGGCGTTCGTAATGCCCGTGCGCGTGCATTCCGGTGCCTCGTCCAGCAAGGTAGATAATCCATGGTTTCTCTCTCGAAAACGATCTTCAAGGCTTATGACATCCGCGGCGTCATCGGCAGCACGCTCGATGCGGGGATCGCACGCCGCATCGGCCAGGCGTTCGGCGCCGCCGCGCTGGCCAAGGGAGAACGCACCGTGATCATCGGCCGCGACGGCCGCCTGTCCGGCCCGGAGCTCGCCAGGGCGCTGGCCGAAGGCCTGCAGGCCGCGGGCGTGGATGTTGTCGACCTGGGCATGGTCGCTACGCCGATGGTGTATTTCGCCACCAACGTGCTGGGTGCGCGTTCGGGCATCATGGTCACCGGCAGCCACAACCCGCCGGACTACAACGGCTTCAAGATGGTGCTGGCCGGCGAGGCGATCTATGGCGATGCGATCCAGGGCCTGTACCAGGCCATCGAACGCGACGACTTCCAGCCGGCCGCCCAGCAAGGTGGTTACTCGACGCACGACATCAAGGCCGCCTACGTCGAACGCATCGTCGGCGACGTCAGGATCGCGCGTCCGATCAAGATCGCAGTCGACTGCGGCAACGGCGTGGCCGGCATGGTCGCGGGCGATCTGTTCCGCGCGATGGGCTGCGACGTGATCGAACTGTTCTGTGACGTGGACGGCCACTTCCCGAACCACCACCCGGATCCGGCGCACCCGGAAAACCTGCAGGACCTGATCGAATGCCTGAAGACGACGGACGCCGAAATCGGCCTCGCGTTCGACGGCGACGGCGACCGCCTGGGCGTCGTCACGAAGGATGGCCAGATCATCTTCCCGGACCGCCAGATGATGCTGTTCTCGAAGGACGTCCTGTCGCGCAATCCGGGCGCCGAAATCCTGTACGACGTGAAGTGCACGCGCCACCTGGGGCCGTGGATCGAGCAGCACGGCGGCCGTCCGCTGATGTGGAAGACGGGCCACTCGCTCGTCAAGGCCAAGCTGAAGGAAACCGGTGCGCCGCTGGGCGGCGAGATGAGCGGCCATATCTTCTGGAAGGACCGCTGGTTCGGCTTCGACGACGGCCTGTACACGGGCGCACGCCTGCTCGAGATCCTCACGCGCGAAACAGACCCGTCGGCACTGCTGAATGCCCTGCCGATCGCGTCCAGCACGCCCGAGCTGCATCTGCACCTGCAGGAAGGCGAGAACTTCGCGCTGATCGACAAGCTGCGTGCCGACGCTGAATTCCCGGGCGCGGATCGCATTGTCGACATCGACGGCCTGCGCGTGGAATACCCGGACGGCTTCGGCCTGGCGCGCGGCTCGAACACGACGCCCGTCGTCGTGCTGCGTTTCGAGGGCGAGAATCCGGCAGCGCTGGACCGCATCCAGAAGGAATTTGCGCGCGTAATCCTCGCCGCCAAGCCTGACGCCAAGCTGCCGTTCTGATGAAGATCCTGCTGGTGCGGGTGTCGTCGCTGGGCGACGTCCTGCACAATCTCCCGATCGTGGCCGACATCCGGCGCCACTTTCCGGATGCCCAGGTCGACTGGGTGGTGGAAGAGGGCTACGTCAGCCTCGTGAAGCTCAACCCGCACGTGCGCAAGGTGATCCCGTTCGCGCTGCGGCGCTGGCGCAAGGGGCTCGGCCAGGCGGCCGTGCGCGCGGAGCTGCGCGGCTTTTTCCGCGACCTGCGCGCCGAGCAGTACGACTACGTGTTCGACACGCAGGGCCTGATCAAGACGGGCATCGTGATGGCCTGCGCCCGCGGCGGCCAGAAGATCGGCCTGGCCAACGGCACCGAGGATTCGGGCTATGAAGGCGTCTCGCGCATCTTCCACAGCCGCAGCATCCCCGTCGAGCCGCGTACGCATGCGGTGGCGCGCGGACGCCAGGTCGTGGCCGCGGCGCTCGGCTATGCCGTCGACACGCCGCCCGATTTCGGCCTGCCGGCACCCGAAAGCAGCGCACGTCCCGCGTGGATGCCGCCGGATGATTACGCCGTGTTCTTCCACGGGACCGCGCGCGACGCGAAAAAATGGCCGACGGCGCACTGGATCGCGCTCGGCCAGGCGCTCGCGCCCATGACGATCCTGCTGCCGTGGGGTTCGCCGCGCGAGAAGGAGGAGGCCGAGCGCCTGGCGGCCGGGCTGCCGAACGCGCGCGTGCTGCCGAAACTGTCGATGATGGATGCGGTGGAACTGGCGCGCCACGCGACGCTCGCGGTGGGCGTCGACACGGGCCTCACGCACATCGCCGCCGCCTTCGTGCGGCCGACGGTCGAGATCTATGCCGATTCGCCGCGCTGGAAGACCGAGGGCAACTGGTCGCCGCGCATCGTGAATCTCGGCGACACGGGTGCGCCGCCCTCGGTCGACGAGGTCGTGGCGGCCGCGCGGCGCCTGCTGGAGAGCCGCTGATGCGCGTGCTGTATTCGCTGATGTGGTGGCTGGCGCTGCCGCTCGTGCTGGGCCGCCTGTGGTGGCGTGGGCGCCGCGAGCCCGGCTACCGCACGCATCTGGGCGAGCGCCTGGGGTTCTACGGACGTCGGCTCGACAAGCGTCCGACCATCATGGTGCACGCCGTCTCCGTCGGCGAGACGCGCGCGGCGGAACCGCTGATCGAAGCCCTGCTGGCCGCGCGCCCCGATGCGCGCATCCTGCTCACGCACATGACCCCGACCGGCCGCGCCACGGGCAAGGCGCTGTTCGGCAAGCACGGCGACCGCGTGGTCCAGTCGTTCCTGCCGTACGACACCGGCTTCATGGTCGGCCGCTTCCTGCGCCATTTCGAACCCGCGGTCTGCATCCTGATGGAGACGGAAGTGTGGCCGAACCTGATCCATGGCTGCGCGCGACACGGCGTGCCGGTGGCGCTCGTGAACGCACGCCTGTCCGAAAAATCGCTGCGCCGCGGCCGCAAGATCGGCGCGCTGATGACGGATGCCGCGCGCGCGATCACGCTGGTGGCCGCGCAGACGGATGCGGACGCCGAGCGCATCGCCTCGCTGGGCGCCGCGAAGGTCGCCGTCACGGGCAGCATCAAGTTCGACGTCGTGCCGCCGCAGGCCGCGCTGGACACGGGCGCCATGCTGCGCGCGCGCTTCGCGGACCGCCCCGTGCTGCTGTGCGCGTCCACCCGCGAAGGCGAAGAGGCGCTGATCCTCGACGCGTACAAGGCCCTGGACCAACGTCCGGCGAACATGCTGCTCGTGCTTGTGCCCCGTCATCCGCAGCGCTTCGACGAGGTGGCGCACATTGTCGAGGAGCGCGGCTTGAGCCTCGCACATCGATCAAAACTGCCGGAACACGTGGACACCGACGTGCTGCTGGGCGATTCGATGGGCGAGATGTTCGCCTATTACGCCGCATGCGACTGCGCCTTCATCGGCGGCAGCCTGCTCCCGCTGGGCGGCCAGAACCTGATCGAAGCGTGCGCGCTGGGACGTCCGGTGCTGGTGGGCGAACACACTTTCAACTTCCTGCAGGCGACCGAGGAAGCCGTCGCCGCGGGCGCCGCGCTGCGCGTGTCCGATGCGCCGGCGCTGTTGCGCGCAGCCGCCGGCCTGCTCGATGACGATGGCCGCCGCGCCGCCATGGGCGCCCACGCACAGGCCTTCGCGGCCCGCCATCGCGGCGCGACAGTGCGCACTGTTGAACTCTTGCAACAAATTATCGCTTAGCTTTTGCTACCATTCTCTTTAGATTAGAAAACGAAAGGGGATGCACATGTTGTGGTCAAATCGCTCGCGAGCGGCCGGCCACTCGGATGGCGGGGCCGCGTTGCTGGACCAGCCTGACGCCGCGGATCTCGGTGCCGACGCGATGCCGGCGGCCACGATTCCGGTCGTGCATCCGCCGGCGGAACGTTACAGTCTTCATTTCTGGGTGCGCTACTCGTTCGCCGAGTACGTGCGTTTCATGTGGGAGCATGGCGGTTACCTGATCCGCCGCCGTCATATCCGCTGGCCGATGGGCGTCTACCTGCGCCTGAAAAGCACGCTGTCGGCGGCCACGCACTTCGTTCTGCTGCAGCGCGGGAAGCGCACCTACGAATTCCAGATCGACCAGCACGGCATCGTGCGCACCAGCGACACGGGCGTGAGCCTGATCGACTGGAGCGACGTGGAGCGCATCCGCACGTATTCGAGCGGCTTCATGATGGTCTTGAAGCGGGGCACCCTGCCCATTCCGTTCCGGTGCCTGAACAAGGACGAAGTCAGCGCGATGCGCGGGATCGTCGAGGCGCGTGCGGCGGGCGAACTGCAGTTCCGCGCCTCGTAACGACCAGGTCGGTGGTCATTCGTCCGGGAACAGCACCGGCATCTCAACCGACCGCTTCTTGAGCGCCGCCTTGGCGCCATCGTAATCCGGAAACACCTCGCCCACGACGGCCCAGAAGGCCGGGCTGTGGTTCATCTCGCGCAGGTGCGCCAGTTCGTGCACGACCACGTAGTCCAGCAGCGCGAGCGGATAGTGCACCAGCTTCCAGTTCAACCGGATGTTCCCGGCCACGGTGCACGAGCCCCAGCGCGTGCCGGCCGACGAGATCGCGAACGCGTTGTACGTCACGCCCACGCGCGGCGCGTACAGGTCCAGGCGTTCGCCGAAGATCCGTTTCGCCTCGTCCTGGAACCACAGCTTCACGCGCTCGCGGACCTGCCACGTCGCCAGGCCCGGCGTCACGCCGAGGTGCAGGGTGCGCGTATCGGCATCGTAGACGCAGCGGCTGCGCGTGGCCGGCTCCAGGCGCAATGTGATGTCGGCGCCGAGGTAGGGCAGTTGCGCGCCGTCGACCCATTCCAGGGGCGGACGTTCGGCGCGCTGCGCGCGGCGTTCGCCCCGCTCGAACAGCTTGGTGAGGATCCAGCGCTGCTTGGCGCGGATGGCGCGCTCGATGTCGTCCAGCGGCGCGCGGTTCGGCGACGTCACGAACAGGCCGTCGTCGCACACCATGAAGCCGTGCGAGCGGCGCGCGGAGCGGCGCAGCACGTAATGCACGGTGTGCGATCCGAGCTGGATCTTGCGCAGCGGCGGGTCGTTCGGACCCACGGGTGGGATGGGCAGGACGCGGGTCGGCACCGGCGGTGCCTTGAACAGCGGGGCCGGCGCCACGGGTCTGGCCGCCGGCGTGGGCGCAGGTGTGGGCGAGGGCTTGAGCGCCGCGACGAGTTCCTGGGCAAACAGCTCCAGCTGGTTCGCGTCGATCTTGGGGGAGGTCATGGTGGGCGGCTTCGATGATGCTGGGTTCTGCGCGCCCAATTCGTTCAAGTACCTGAATAGGCGTGGGGCGAAATGACGCGCATTTCCGATTCTATCCAATTTTCGACCTCTTGCATCAGACTGTCGGCAGTGTGGTTTTCCGGCGATATCGGCTTGCCGATCGAGACGGTGATGAGGCCCGGCCGCTTGATGAACGAGTTCTTGGGCCAGCACTCACCTGAATTATGCGCGATCGGCACGACCATCGCACGAGTTTCTATCGCGAGGCGCGTACCGCCGCTTTTGTACTGTCCTTTCTGGCCCACGGGGATGCGCGTCCCCTCGGGGAACATGATGATCGACTGGCCGTCCGCGAGGCGCGCCTTGCCGATCTTGACGACGTGGGCAAAGGCGCGCTTGCCCTTGCTGCGGTCGATCGGGATCATGCGCAGCAGCGCCATGCCCCAGCCGAAGAAGGGGATGTAGAGGATCTCCTTCTTGAAGACGTAGACGAGCGGCCGCTTCATGTTGGGCAGCATGAAGATGGTCTCCCATGCCGACTGGTGCTTCGACAGCAGGATCGCGGGTTGCGCCGGCAGGTTTTCGTAGCCTTTCACCTGGTAGCGGATGCCGCATATGACGCGCGCGCACCAGATGATGAAGACGTTCCAGCGCGACGTGACCCAGAAACGCTTGTTGTACGGGAGCGGCGCCGCGAGGAAGCAGACGCACGCCCACACGACGGTGGCGACGAGCATGACGATCGCGAACAACAGGGAACGCAGGAACAGGGCGGCGGTACGCAAAGGCGTGGTCTCCAGGTCTGGGGTGGCGGTGGTAACGATCATGCGTTGGCAGGCGCGGACGTGGTCTTGAGGAAGGCGTCGACCATGGCGGCGAGGTCGGGGAAGACTTGCGTGCCGGGCGGCAGGCCGCCCGTCTCCAGCGTCTTCTCGCCCTTGCCGGTCAGGACCAGGTAGGGCACGCAGCCGCTGATGAAGCCGGCCTGCAGGTCGCGCAGCGAATCGCCGACGGTCGGCACGCCCTTCAGGCTGAGTTTGAAGCGCTTGCTGATCTCCTCGAACATCCCGTTCTTCGGCTTGCGGCAGTCGCAGTTGTCGATGGCCGCGTGCGGACAGAAGAAGATGGCGTCGATGTCCGCGCCCACCAGCTGGGCGCTCGCATGCATCTTCTGGTGGATCGCGTTCAGGGTCGCGATGTCGAACAGTTCGCGCGCGATGCCCGACTGGTTCGACGCGATGACGACGCGGTAGCCGGCCTGGTTCAGGCGCGCGATCGCTTCGAGCGACCCCGGGATCGGCATCCACTCGGCGGGCGACTTGATGAACTCGGGGGAGTCATGGTTGATGACCCCGTCCCGGTCGAGGATGATCAGCTTCATTGCACTTACGCGGCCAGTTTCGAGATGTCGGCCACGCGGTTCATCATGCGGTGCAGGATGGACAGCAGGGCCAGGCGGTTGTTCCGCAGCGCGACGTCGTCGGCCATCACCATCACGTCGTTGAAGAACGCGTCGACGTCGTCACGCAGCTGCGCGAGCGTCTTCAGCGTGCCGGTGAAGTCGCCGCGCTCGAACGCTGCATCGACCTCCGGCTGCACGCGTTGCACGCTGGCGTACAGTGCCTTCTCGGCGGCATCCTGCAGCAGGGCTGCATCGACATTACCGGCTTGTGCGAGCGCTTCCTCGTTCTTCTTGAGGATGTTCGAGATACGCTTGTTGGCGGCGGCCAGCGACGCGCTTTCGGGCAGCGCGGCGAAGGCCTGCACGGCCTCCAGGCGCTGCACGACGTCGTCCACGCGGTCCGGGTTCTGCGCCAGCACGGCTTCCACCTCGTTCGGCGCGAAGCCGCGGTCGCGCAGCAGGCCGCGCAGGCGGTCCAGCATGAACGCGGTGACGTCGGCCGTCGGGTCCTTGAACGTCGGCATGTAGTCGAACACGCCGGCGGCATCCTTCAACAGGTCGGACAGCGCGAGCGGCAGGCGCTTCTCGACCAGCATGCGCATCACGCCCAGCGCGTGGCGGCGCAGCGCGAACGGGTCCTTCTCGCCGGTCGGCTGCAGGCCGATCGACCAGATGCCGACGAGGGTTTCCAGTTTGTCGGCCAGCGCGACAGCCAGGCCCGTGTTCGTCGTCGGCAGCGCGTCGCCCGAGAAGCGCGGCTGGTAGTGCTCGGACGCGGCCAGCGCCACTTCCTCGTGCTCGCCGTCGTTGCGGGCGTAGTACGTGCCCATGATGCCTTGCAGTTCCGGGAACTCGCCGACCATGTCGGTCAGCAGGTCGGCCTTCGCCAGCTGCGCGCCGCGTTCGGCCAGCAGCACGTCGTAGCCGAGGCGGCGGGCGATGGCACCGGCGAGGCGCGTGACGCGCTGCGTGCGTTCGGCCTGCGTGCCGAGCTTGTTGTGGTAGACGACGTTCGCCAGCAGCGGCAGGCGCGATTCCAGCGACTTCTTCTTGTCCTGCTCGAAGAAGAATTTCGCATCCGACAGGCGCGGGCGCACGACGCGCTCGTTGCCGCCGATGATGGCGGACGGGTCGTCGGTCGCGAGGTTCGAGACGATCAGGAAGCGCGAGCGCAGCTTGCCGTTCGTATCCGTCAGGGCGAAGTACTTCTGGTTCGTCTGCATCGTCAGGATCAGGCATTCCTGCGGTACGGACAAGAACACGTCTTCGAACTGGCATTCGTAGACGACGGGCCATTCGACCAGCGCCGCCACTTCATCCAGCAGCGATTCCGGCATCAGCACCTGGTCGCCGCCGGCCTTGGCCAGCAGCTGGGTGCGGATCGATTCCTTGCGTTCCTCGGCATTGGCGACGACCTTGCCGAAGACCTTGAGCAGTTCGTTGTAGGCGTCCGCATGGCCGATATCGAAGGCGTGGCCGTTCGACAGGAAGCGGTGGCCGAGCGTGCTGCGGCCGGCCTTGAGGCCCAGCAGGGACAGCGGCACGATGGTCTCGCCGTGCAGCGCCAGCAGCGTGTGCACGGGGCGCACGAACTGCACGGTGGCGCCGTCCGGACGCTGGTAGCTCATCACCTTCGGGATCGGCAGCTTCGCGACCGTCTCTTCCAGCACCGGCTGCAGGCCTTCGGCCAGGCCGACGCCCGGCGCGGTGTAGGTGTAGAAGAAGCTTTCGGCCTTGCCGTCCTGGGCGCGTTCGAGGTCGCTGATCTTCAGGTCGGGGAAGCCGAGGGCGGCCAGTTTCTTGGCCAGCGGCGCGGTCGGGTTGCCGTCCTTGTCGAGGGCGACGGTCACCGGCAGGATCTTCTCGCGGATCGTCTTGTCGGCCGACGTGGCGCGCACGTTGGTGATGGAGACGGCCAGGCGGCGCGGCGTGGCGTAGGTGGTGACGACGCTGTCGGCGTCCAGGAAATCACGGGCCTTCAGGCCGTTCGCGATGCCGCCCGCGAAAGCGGCGCCCAGTTTCACCAGCGCCTTCGGTGGCAGCTCTTCGGTCTGCAGTTCGACGAGTAATGTCTGATTCATGGTGTCGTTCTATTCTGTTCTGGGACTCAGGCTTTCGGGAGCATCGGGAAGCCCAGCTTCTCGCGCGAATCGTAATAGGCCTGGGCGACGAGGCGCGACAGGGTGCGCACGCGGCCGATGTAGGCGGCGCGCTCGGTGACGGAGATCGCGCCGCGCGCATCCAGCAGGTTGAAGCTGTGCGACGCCTTCATGATCTGCTCGTACGCGGGCAAGGTGAGCGCCAGTTCGATCAGGCGCTTGGCCTCGCTCTCGTGGTTATTGAAAGCCTGGAACAGCAGGTCCGTGTTCGAGTGCTCGAAGTTGTAGGTCGACTGTTCGACTTCGTTCTGGTGGAAGACGTCGCCGTACGACAGCGTCTTCTTCTCGCCGTTCTCTTTCCACTCGGTCCACACGAGGTCATACACGTTTTCGACGCCCTGCAAATACATCGCCAGGCGCTCGATGCCGTAGGTGATCTCGCCCAGCACCGGCTTGCAATCGAGGCCGCCGACCTGCTGGAAGTACGTGAACTGGGTGACTTCCATGCCGTTCAGCCAGACTTCCCAGCCGAGGCCCCAGGCGCCCAGGGTCGGGCTTTCCCAGTCGTCCTCGACGAAGCGCACGTCGTTCTTTTTCAGGTCCAGGCCCAGCGCTTCCAGGGAACCCAGGTACAGGTCGAGGATGTTTTCCGGCGCCGGCTTCAGCACGACCTGGTACTGGTAATAGTGCTGCAGGCGGTTCGGGTTCTCGCCGTAGCGGCCATCCTTCGGGCGGCGCGACGGCTGCACATAGGCGGCGCGCCACGGTTCCGGTCCGATCGCGCGCAGGAAGGTGCCAGTGTGGAAAGTGCCCGCGCCGACTTCCATGTCGTACGGCTGGAGCAGGGCGCAACCCTGCTTGTCCCAGTAGGTTTGCAAGGTCAGAATGATTTGTTGGAATGTGAGCATCTTGTTGGCTTCGCGCGCACGGGGCGCGAACACGGTGAGTTTGCTAAAACACCAATTCTAGCGGGTTTTACGGAATGGCTTGAAGTGAATCGCTCGCTATTTTAGCCGGTCGCCTGCCGCTGTCGTCCAGCGAGCCAGGCGCCGGCCAGCAGCAAAGCGCCCAGCGCGAGGAACAGCAGGTTGCCGAAGCGGATGTACGGCGTGCTGCCGGCCATGCCCTGCACCGTCGCCGCCAGGGTGCCCTGGGTATAGAACGGCAGCAGCGCGGCGACGTTGCCGCGGCCGTCGATGACGGCGGTGGCGCCGTCGTTCGTGGCGCGCAGCATCGGGCGGCCCGTCTCGAGACTCCGCATGCGCGAGATCTGCAGGTGCTGCGGGATGGCGGTCGACTCGCCGTACCATGCCAGGTTCGACACGTTCAGCAGCACGGTGGCCGGCTGCGCCTGCGACCGCAGGTTCTTCGCGACCTCTTCGCCGAACACGTCTTCGTAGCAGACGTTCGGCAGCACCCGCTGGTCCTTCACGGCGAACGGCGCCTGCACGTCCGGGCCGCGCGTGAAATCGCCCAGCGGAATCTGCATCAGGTCCGTAAACCAGCGAAAGCCCGTCGGGATGAATTCGCCGAACGGCACCAGGTGGTTCTTGTCGTAGCGGTAGGATTGTCCCTGCGGGCCGATGCCCGCCACGCTGTTCGCGTACACCGTCATGCTGTCGGCCAGCGGGATCCCGAACAGGAACGCGCTACCCGTCCTTGCCGCGTAGTCGCGGAAGGTCTGCAGGTACCCGGGCGGGAGCTGGTTCGGGAACACGGGGATGGCGGTCTCCGGCGCCGCGATCAGGTCGGCCGGCGCGGCCGTCATCATGTCGCGGTAGCGCGCGAGGATCATGCCCAGGTGCTCGGCGCTGAATTTCTCGTCCTGGCGGATGTTGCCCTGCACGAGGCGCACGCTGAGCGGCTTGCCGGCAGGTGCGGTCCACGCGACGTGCTTCAGGCCCCAGCCGGCCAGCAGCAGCGCGGCGAACAGGCCCATGGCGGGCAGCCGGCGGCGCTGGGTCAGCATCACGAGGCACGCCGAGCACACGGCGACCAGCACGCCGATGCCGTACACGCCGAGGATCGGCGCGAAGCCACTCAAGGGCGCCGTCACGTGCGCATAGCCGGACGCCGCCCAGGGAAAACCGGTAAAGACCCAGCCGCGCATCCATTCCGAGACGCCCCAGCAGGCGGGGAACACGAGCAGCAGGAAGGCGGGGACGGGCAGCGACCAGCGCTTGCGCAGCCACGACGACACGCCCGCCGCGAACGCGCCGAACAGGCCCATGTAAAGACCCAGCAGCGCGATGGCGATGGCGGACAGCACGGCCGGCAGGCCGCCGAAGCGGTTCAGCGCGATATATAACCAGTGCATGCCGGCCACGGACCAGCCGAAGCCGAATGCCCAGCCGAGGAACACGGCGCGGCGGGTCGAGCTGCCCATGCCGACCTGGTAGAACAAATAGGCGAGGGACAGGAACTGGACGGGCCACCAGCCGAACGGTTCGAACGAGAACAGGCTCAGGGCGCCGGCCAGCGCCGCGACGGCGAGGCCCGTCATGCTCGGCCGCGTGCCGCGCAGCGCGGGATCGGGCGCCACCGCGGGCTTGCGGCGGCGCCGCAGGTTCAGGCTGGATGCGATCAATGCAGGACCCGCGTCAATCGTGTTCGTCGTCGACGGCCGGGAGTTTTTCCACCAGCAGCACGTGGATCTGGCGCGCATCGGCGCGCAGCACTTCGAAACGCAGGTTCTCGAGGTCGAACACCTCGCCCTTGTGCGGCATGCGGCCCAGGTGGCTGGCGACGAGGCCGCCGATGGTGTCGACGTCGTCCTCGGGCAGGTCGACGCCGATCTCTTCGTTGAACTGCTCGATCTCCGTCAGCGCCTTCACGCGCCAGCGCGAGCCGTGCTGGCCTTCCCTGATGGAGAGGATGTTGTCTTCTTCCTCGTCGAAGTCGTACTCGTCCTCGATGTCGCCGACGATCTGTTCCAGCACGTCCTCGATGGTGATCAGGCCGGCCACGCCGCTGTACTCGTCGACGACGATGGCCATGTGGTTGTGGTTCGCGCGGAAGTCGCGCAGCAGCACGTTCAGGCGTTTCGATTCCGGGATGAAGATCGCGGGGCGCAGCATGTCGCGCACGTCGAACGATTCTTCCGCGTAGTAGCGCAGCAGGTCCTTGGCGAGCAGGATGCCGACCACCTTGTCGCGCTCGCCCTCGATGGCAGGGAAGCGCGAGTGCGCCGTTTCCAGCACGATGGGCAGCCATTCCTCGATCGGCTTGGTGATGTCGATCACGTCCATCTGGGAGCGCGGGATCATGATGTCGCGCACCGACAGGTCGGACACCTGGAACACGCCCTCGATCATGGAGAGCGCGTCGGCGTCGATGAGGTTGCGTTCGTGGGCGTCGTGCAGAACTTCCAGCAGTTCGGCGCGGTTTTCGGGCTCGGGGGAAATCAGTGCGGTCAACCGTTCGAACAGCGACCGGTGGGTTTTAACGTCCGAACGGACGTCAGCAGGGTGCTCGGGCATAGTTGGCGTGAAGCCGTTATTACGATGGGCCATAGGATACACCAAAAGCCGGAATGCCTGATTTTTATGCAGGCATCCGGGTTCAAGCAGGCGTGCGCCATTGCTGCTAGTCTTCGTCCTATAGTTGCTCAATCGCTAAGGAAAGGAATCCCCATGCCCGCCTTGAACGTCAACGGCACCACCACCAACCTCGACGTCCCCGACGACATGCCCCTGCTGTGGGCCCTGCGCGACGTGATGGGGCTCACCGGCACGAAGTTCGGCTGCGGCGTCGCCCTGTGCGGCGCCTGCACCGTGCACCTGGACGGCCAGGCCATCCGCTCGTGCGTGACGCCCGTGTCGGCCGCGGCCGGCAAGAAGATCACGACCATCGAGGCGATCGGCAACGACCCGGTCGGGGCGAAGGTGCAGGACGCGTGGCGCAAGATCGACGTCGTCCAGTGCGGGTATTGCCAGTCGGGCCAGATCATGTCCGCCACCGCGCTGCTGCATGCGACGCCGAAGCCGGGCGACGCCGATATCGACAACGCCATGGCCGGCAACATCTGCCGCTGCGGCACGTACAACCGCATCCGCAAGGCGATCAAGATCGCATCGGGTCAGGCATGAAAGGGGATGACCGCATGGACCAGCTCTCGAACAAACGCCGCCAGTTGTTGAAAGCGGGTGCCGCCGGTGGTGGCGGCCTGCTGTTCGGCTTCTCGCTGTTCGGCTGTACGAAACAGGGCGACGCGCCGGCCAACGACCGCAAGGAACCGCCGTCCGAAAAGGCGGTCGGCCAGGCGTCGACCGCGATGACGAACGAGCAGCCGGGCCTTGCGCACGACGCGTTCATCCGCATCGACCGCGAAGGCATCGTCACGCTCATCATCCACAAGGTCGAGATGGGGCAGGGCACGTTCACGTCGCTGCCGCAGCTGCTGGCCGAGGAACTGGGCGCCGATCTGTCGAAAGTGAAGCTGGAGCAGGCGCCCGCGAACAACTCGCTGTACGCCGATGCGCTGCTGGGCGGCCAGGTGACGGGCGGCTCGACATCCATCCGCGCCACCTACAAACCGTTGCGCGAGGCGGGCGCCAAGGTCCGCACGGTGCTCGTGCAGGCCGCCGCGAAGAACTGGAACGTGGAGCCGGGCGACTTGAAGGTGGTGGGCGGGACGATCCGCCACGACGCGTCGAACCGGCAGGTGCACTTCGGCGAAGTCGCGGAGGCCGCGTCGAAGCTGAACTTCCCGGCCGAGGTCAAGCTGAAGGATCCGGCCCAGTTCACGCTGGTCGGCAAGGCGATCAAGCGCCTCGATTCGCCCGCCAAGGTGAACGGTTCCGCGCAGTTCGGCATCGATGCGCGCCTGCCCAACATGGGGATCGCCGCGGTGGCGGCGTCGCCCGTCCTGGGCGGCAAGGTCGCCGCCGTCGACGAGCAGAAGGCCATGGCCGTGAAAGGCGTGCGCCAGGTGCTGCGCATCGAAGGGGCGGTGGCCGTCGTGGCCGACCACTTCTGGGCCGCGAAACAGGGCCTGCTTGCCGCCGCACCGCGTTTCGACGATGGTCCGAACGCCAACGTCAGCACGGCCGGCATCGTCGCGGACATGATGAAGGTATCGCAGAACACGGGCGCCATCGCCACCGACAAGGGCGATGCGCTGAAGGCGCTGGATGCCGGCCCGGGCCGCCGTATCGACGTCATCTACGAAGTCCCGTTCCTCGCGCACGCGACGATGGAACCGATGAACTGCACGGTCGACCTGAAGCCGGACGGCTGCGACATCTGGGTCGGCACGCAGGTGCCGGCGCTGGCGCAGGGCGCGGCCGCGAAGCTCACCGGGCTGCCGCTCGAGAAGGTCCGCGTGCACAACCACTACATCGGCGGCGGCTTCGGGCGCCGGCTCGAAGTCGACAACGTGATCCAGGCCGTGGAATTCGCCAGGCTGGCCAAGGGGCCGCTGAAGATCGTCTGGACGCGCGAGGAAGACATCCAGCACGACATGTACCGACCCTATTACGTCGACCGCATGTCGGCGCGCATCGACGACAAGGGGATGCCCGTGGCCTGGTTCCACCGCGTGACCGGGTCTTCGATCATGGCGCGCTTCGCGCCGCCGATGGTCAAGAACGGCGTCGACCCGGATGCGGTGGAAGCGGCGGCCGACATCCAGTATTCGATTCCGGCGATCCGCGTCGAATACGTGAGGCACGAACCGCCGGGCCTCGCGACCGCGTTCTGGCGTGGCGTCGGCCCCACGCACAACGTGTTCGTCGTCGAGAGTTTCATCGACGAGCTGGCGTATGCGAGCAAGACGGACCCCGTCGCGTTCCGCCGCGCGCTACTGCAAAAATCGCCGCGCACGCTGGCCGTGCTGAATCTGGCGGCCGAGAAGGCCGGCTGGGGCAAACCTTTGAAACCGGTCGCGGGGCGCAAGCTGGGACGGGGCATATCGACGCAGTTCGCGTTCGGCAGCTACATGGCGCAGGTGGCGGAGGTGTCCGTCGGACCGGACGGCGACGTGCGCGTGCACCGCGTCGTGTGCGCGGTGGACTGCGGCCAGAACGTCAACCCGGACACCATCGTCGCGCAGATGGAGGGCGGCATCGTGTTCGGCGCCAGCGCGGCGCTGTGGGACGAGGTGACGGTCGA
The DNA here is from genome assembly GCF_030411975.2 of Massilia orientalis. Taxonomy (NCBI): domain Bacteria; kingdom Pseudomonadati; phylum Pseudomonadota; class Betaproteobacteria; order Burkholderiales; family Oxalobacteraceae; genus Massilia; species Massilia orientalis. The sequence goes on from NZ_JASNRB020000022.1 coordinate 74,674, forward strand.
TAAGGGGCGGGTGCAGCAGTCGAACTTCTCCGACTACCGCGTGATGCGCATGCCGGAATCGCCGGCAGTGGAAGTCTATATCGTCAACAGCCACGACGATCCGGGCGGGATCGGCGAGCCGGGTACCGCGGGGATCGCGCCGGCGCTGGCGAATGCGGTGTTTGCGGCGACCGGGAAGCGGGTGAGAAAGTTGCCGATTGCGGAACAGCTCAAGAAGGCCTGAACGTTCCGCGACCTAAAACAACGTCGTCCCCGCCTGCGCGGGGACGACGATGATTAGTTCTCCGCGTACGGATCCGGATACCCCAGCGCTTCCATGATGTCGCGCTCGAGCTGCTCCATCTCCTCGGCTTCCTCGTCCGTCTCGTGGTCGAAGCCCTGCGCGTGCAATACCCCGTGCACGACGAGGTGCGCCGCGTGTTCCTCGACCGTCTTCTTTTGCTCGTCGGCTTCGCGCTGCAGCACGTCCGTGCACAGGACGATGTCGGCCCGCGTCGGTTCGTCGTCGGCGATTTCCGCGCCCTCGTTGTAGGCGAAGGTGAGCACGTTGGTGGCGTAGTCCTTGCCGCGGTATTCGCGGTTCAGGGTCTGGCCTTCCTCGGCGTCGACGAAGCGGATCGCCAGCTCGGCCGGGCCGAGGAGGGCGCCGCGCACCCAGCGCTCCACCAGTTCGGGCGTGAGGTCCGCTTCGAGGCGGGTGTCGGGGTACTGGACGTCCAGTTCGAGGTTATGCTTTTTTTCTTGCATGGCGGGTAGCGGCTGGTTTGGTCAAAGTGCCAGGGAGTGCGCCGAGTTCCTGCACCGACGCGGCCTTTTCGTAGGCGTCGACGATGCGGGCCACCATCGGGTGGCGCACGACGTCGGCGCTGGAGAACTGGGTAAACGCGATGCCGCGCACGTCCTTCAGCACGTGCATGGCGTCGACGAGGCCGCTCCGCTGCGTCTTGTGCAGGTCGACCTGGGTGACGTCGCCCGTGACGACGGCCTTGCTGCCGAAGCCGATCCGGGTCAGGAACATCTTCATCTGCTCGGCCGTCGTGTTCTGGGCCTCGTCGAGGATCACGAACGCGTGATTCAGGGTGCGGCCGCGCATGAACGCGAGCGGGGCGATCTCGATCACCTGCTTCTCGAACAGCTTCTGCGTGCGGTCGAAGCCGAGCAGGTCGTACAGCGCGTCGTACAGCGGGCGCAGATACGGGTCGACCTTCTGCGCGAAGTCGCCCGGGAGGAAGCCCAGGCGCTCGCCCGCTTCCACGGCCGGACGGGTCAGGATGATGCGCTTGACGGCGTCGCGTTCGAGGGCGTCGACGGCGCAGGCGACGGCGAGATAGGTCTTGCCGGTGCCGGCCGGGCCGATGCCGAAGCTGATGTCGTGTTCGAGCACGGCCTTCAGGTACTGGATCTGGTGCGGCGTGCGGCCGCGCAGGTCGTGGCGCCGCGTCTTGAGCATCGGGCTCACCAGTTCCTCGTCGTCGACCTCGTCGGCTTCCTCCGTGACCGAGGCGCCGGGTTCCTTCGGCGGCGGCGCTTCGGCATCCGCGTTCTTGGGTTTCAGGCCCGCGCGCTGTTCGACCAGCGCCAGCTGCACTTCCTCGATCGGCACGACCTTGTCGGCCACCGCGTAGAAGCGCTCGAGCAGCTCGACGGCGCGTTCGGCATTGGTCCCGCTGACGATGAATTTCTCGCCGCGCCGGAAAATGGTCACGTCGAGGGCGGCCGAGATCTGGCGCAGGTTTTCGTCAAGCGGGCCGCAGAGGTGGGCGAGCCGCGTGTTATCGAGAGGCTCGGGGAAGAAGTACGAAGGCTGGGTAGGCGTTTTCAACTGGCTTTGGCAATCGTATCAATGCGGGCGACCAGGTCGCCGCGCAGGGTGTAATCCAGGCTCTCGGTGATGCGCACGTCGACCAGCTGGCCGATGAGCGCAGCACTGTCGTCGCCCGGGAAGAAGTTGACGACGCGGTTGTTCTCGGTGCGCCCCTGGAGTTCGCCCCCGCCCTTCTTGGACGGACCTTCGACGAGGATGCGCTGCACGGTGCCGACCATGCTGGCGCTGGTCTTGCGGGTGTTGGCGTCGATCTGCGCCTGCAGGCGTTGCAGGCGCGCGAGCTTGACCTCGTGCGGGGTGTCGTCCGCCAGGTTGGCGGCCGGCGTGCCGGGGCGCTTGCTGAAGATGAAGGAGAAGCTGTTGTCGAAGCCGACGTCCTCCACGAGCTTCATCATCGCTTCGAAATCGGCGTCCGTCTCGCCCGGGAAGCCGACGATGAAGTCGGACGAGATCGAGATGTCCGGGCGCACCGCCTTGATGCGGCGGATGATCGATTTGTATTCCAGGCCCGTGTAGCCGCGCTTCATCGCCTGCAGGATGCGGTCGGAGCCGTGCTGCACGGGCAGGTACAGGTGGTTGACCAGCTGCGGGATCTTCGCGTACGCGTCGATCAGGCGCTGGGTGAATTCCTTCGGGTGGCTCGTGACGAAGCGCAGGCGCTCGACGCCGGGGATCTCGGCCACGTATTCCAGCAGCAGGGCGAAGTCCGCGATTTCTCCCGACTCCATCGCGCCGCGGTAGGCATTGACGTTCTGCCCCAACAGCATGATTTCCTTGACGCCCTGCGCGGCCAGGCCGGCGACTTCCGTCAGCACATCCTCGAAGCGGCGCGAGACTTCCTCGCCGCGGGTGTACGGCACCACGCAGTAGCTGCAATATTTACTGCAGCCTTCCATGATCGACACGTAGGCAACCGGGCCTTCGACCTTGGCCGGCGGCAGGTGGTCGAACTTTTCGATTTCCGGGAAGCTGATGTCGACCTGGGCCGCGCCCGTGTGGCGGCGCAGCTGGATCATCTGCGGCAGGCGGTGCAAGGTCTGCGGGCCGAACACCATGTCCACGTGCGGCGCGCGCTTGACGATGGCTGCGCCTTCCTGCGACGCCACGCAGCCGCCCACGCCGATGATCAGGTCGGGCTTGGCGCGCTTGAGTTCCTTCAGTCGGCCGAGGTCGGAAAACACTTTTTCCTGCGCTTTTTCGCGCACGGAGCAGGTGTTGAACAGGATCACGTCGGCATCATCCGGCGTGTCCGTGCGTACGAGCCCATCGGACGCGCCCAGCACGTCCGCCATCTTGTCCGAGTCGTACTCGTTCATTTGGCAACCGAAGGTCTTGATGAATACTTTTTTCTGCATGGAATGCTTCTAAGTGCTGTTGGGGGATCTCGAAAAACCGTCACGAGCGGCCGCGCTGGTGCAGGAGAAGCGCAGCTGTACGAGAGTACAGTGAGCGTCGCAGTGAGCCAGCGCAACGCGCAGCAGGTTTTTCGACGTTCCCTGATGCTTTGACAAGTGGTAGTCCAGTTTACCGTAAATCGGAAACACGCCGGAAAAGCGGGTGCGTGTGGCCGTGCGCGCCGCCATTCCGTGCTGAGCGGAATTCAGGATTTTCCCAGGGAAATATTTCTACAGTCGGTTACATTGTTAAATCTTGAATTTTTCTTTCTAGCTGTTATCTTTAAAGTTGCCGATTCGACTCGAATTAGTTTCTCCTTGTAAATCAAGAAGATCGTGTAGCTCGGCAATTGCAAAATTAGTCTAAAAAAACACTTGCGTGCGCCACAATTTGTCACCATGTGCTGAAATGACTATGTGACAAGCTTTCCACAAGTTAGCTTGATATCGGCCAATGAATTTCGTGCTCAGGTCGAGTGTGAGCCCGACATATGAGTTTGATAATTTGTCCGAAAGACAAGTGCATGTGGGAAGCGGGGAGTGCAAAAACCGCAGCGGCGACGGCAGTTCGGTCGCGGCGCCCTGACAGGGTTCCAACGCTGCATTCGTTTTTTCGCTTCCCGCCAAGGGAGCGCACGCGGTCCGGAGATGCGCCGGCCGATATGTCAGGTGGATGCCTGGTCAGTCGGTCTCGCAATCCGGGAACTTATGTTGATGAAACTTAGTCATTAAACACGGTTCGTAAGAGAACTATTTTAACCATTTACGAGGTCATCATGGCACATCACGCTTTGTCATCACAGGAAAGCTACAACCCGAACCATTTACTGGACATTCTGCTGGGCAAGATGCAGCTGAAGAACGACGCTGCGCTGTCGCGCATGCTGGAAGTCGCTCCGCCGGTGATCAGCAAGATCCGCCACCACCGCCTGCCGGTCGGCGCCTCGCTGCTGATCCGCATGCACGAAGTGACCGGCATGAGCATCCGCGACCTGCGTGACCTGATGGGCGACCGCCGCACCAAATATCGCCTGTCGGATGCCCAGGGCCGTCCGAAGCCCGAGGAAAAAGCTGCACAGCAAGCTGCTCAGCAGGCTGCGCAACAGCAACAAGCTCAGTCGCAAGCTCAGCAAGGCCAGCCGTCGCAATCGAACGACGCATCGTCTTCGACCAAGTCGCCGGGCAACTATGCGCACTGATGCCGCAGGCATGACAGCCGGTCCTGTCATGCCTTCGGACAGACCCGGCAGCGAAGCACCGCTTCGCTGCTGTCACTATCGATCATCCTGGGCTTGATCGGCCCTTTTCAAGCCATCAGGATGGTCGACATTTCGCCGAACTGCAGTTCCGTTTCGCGGAACAGGTGCAGATAGGCTTCTTCGTTCAATCCCATCGCATCCCAGGCCACGCTGGATACGCGCGGCACCAGTTCGTTATCTTCGCCGGCCAGGTCGAGCGCGTGCACGATGGCGTTGGCCACGTGCACGATCGTTGCCAGGAACCCCGCGCCGTGGATGTCGGGCGCGTGGTGGTAGGCGATCGCCTGGCGCATGGTGCTCGAAAAATTCCAGTGGTCGGCCAGGGCGACCCCCGCGTCGACGTGGTCGATGCCGAGGACGGCCTGTTCGGCGTCCTGCCAGTCGCCGCCGTGCTGCGCGTGCCAGGCCACGACCTGGGCATAGGCGTCCGGATGACCGGTCACCAGCACGAGCCGGCCGATGTCGTGCAGCAAGCCGGCCGTGAAGGCAATGTCCTGGTTGAAACGCATCCGGCGCGCCAGCGCACGTGCGCACGCGGCCGTGGCGATCGAATGGCGCCAGAACGCCTTGTCGTGGAAGCCCTCGCAGCGTCCGCTCGGGAAGCAACCCGTGATGGCGGCCGCCGTGATCAGGTTGCGCGTCGTCTGGAAGCCGAGGAAGGTGATGGCTTGCTGGATCGTCGTGACCTTCACTTGCAGGCCGTAGGTCGAGGAATTGGCCAGGCGCAGCGTTTTTGCCGTCAAGGCCTGGTCGTACGACACCTTTTTTGCCAGCACCGAGATGTCGATGTCTTCCTGCTCTATGCTGCTGAGCAATTCCATGACGACGGCGGGCAGCGACGGCAGGTCTTGCACGCCGGCAGCCAGTTGTTCGGGCGTCAAACGGTTCATGGGTTCACCTCGCGCTGCAGGCGGTAGTCTTCCACGTAGCGGCGCAGGATGCCGGTGGCCCAGTCGCCGAGGTCGTCGCGGTCGTGCTTGCGGAAGATGTGATCGAGCCGTGCCTGGACCGCTTCCGGATCGATGGGCAGCGGTTCGGGTGTCGCCTGGAGGATCGGCAGCATGTCGATACCATGCCGTGCCAGCGATGCCAGCATGGATTCGGTCAGCACAATACCCTGTGCCAGTAACACATTGCCTTTCCCGTCGCGCACGACGTCGGACAACACCATGCCCGGTCGGGTCTCGGCCAGCGGCGTCAGGTGGAAAGGACCGCTCATGCTTCCCTCATTTAATTTAATTTTTACAATGGATTGAATATTACCATCCGGTAAGGAGGGTGTGAGCGCCAGCGGGCCCGGGTGTTGTAAGCCGGTGTCTTAATGCTTATCTAATTCGGGCGCCGTACCATGCCTGGATGACTAGAAAACGCTACATTGTTTTATTAAGAGGCGTCAATGTCGGGCGGGCGAAACGCATCGCCATGGCCGACCTGCGCAAACTGATCGCGGATCTCGGCTACGAGCACGTGCGCAGTCTCCTCAACAGCGGCAACGTCGTGTTCACCGGTCCGGCCAAGCCGCATGACACGGTCGCGGCCGAGATCGAGGAGGCGCTCGTGCTCAAGCTCGGTGTCGCGTCCCGCACCGTCGTGCTCAGCTGCGATGACCTCGATGCGATCATTGCTTCCAATCCCTTGCTCGACCAGGCGACGGACCATTCCCGCCTGCTGACGTTCATTCTCGCCGGACCCCATTCGCGCGAGGCCGTCGAAACGCTGTGCGGCCAGGACTGGCGGCCGGGCGCGATGGCGCTGGGCGAGCGGGCGGCCTATGTCTGGTGCCCGGAGGGCATTCTCGACAGTCCGGTCGTGGCTGCACTGGGCAAGAAGCTGGGCGATGCGACGACGACGCGCAATTGGGCGACGCTGAGCAAGCTTCATACGCTGTGCCAGGAATTGCCGGCCTGAGCTGCAGGCCAGGAAAAACGGCGCCGTGCGGCGCCGTCGATCAACATTTCCGCGTCATGCGGGAAAGTCTTTCTTTTCCTTATTTGAATTTCTCGCTGCTGTCACGGCTGGCCCGGTAACCGATCAGGATCAGGCCGACCAGCATCATGGCAAACACTTCCGGTTCCGGAAGTTCGGACATCGAAGGGGAGGGCGGTGCCACCACTTCGTTGTGATTTACCGTCGACAGATCGGTCATGCCCCGCATGCGCAGCACGGCGTGACTGTTGTCAAGGTCAATGGCGGCGGCCTGGACGGCGCCACCCATCAAAAGACTGAGCGTTGCGGCAAGTGCGTATCGTTTCACGGTCATTCCTTATCCATGCATTGTCTGACTGTGGGGTACGTAACCCGCAAGACCGTGGCGGCGTCATGCGGATGATCCCAGCATAGCAAAAATGCGCCATGCATTGCGTCCGTTACGTGCCGTTAAAGCACGATAAACAGATGACAAAGTTAATCATTTTTAAATAAAACAAATGCAATCAATTAATCGATTGGCCATTGATAAAACGCCAAATACAAGACAAATTATTGCGATTTATTTATTGAACATATGAGATGGATAATAAAAACCGATGTCAATTTGATTACCCGTGTTGCGATTCAAAATTTTTTCACCGCACGGTATACACGTCGCTTTTCTTTGCGAGTATAGTCTCCATATCCCCATTGCCTTCGGGCATCAAAACAATATCAAACGCACACGTTTGAATACCTCGCGGTCCCCGCACCGCCGCCTTTCGCGTCCACTCGGCACTCCGGAAGGCACGTAATAACACATGCCGTATCACGCACCTTCGACCTTGTAAGAGTACCGATATGCCCAATTTTGCTCGACTTCAAATTGCCTTTAAGAATGTTTATGTCCGGATTCTGACCGCCATACTGCTCGGCGTGCTGACGGGCTGGGCAATCTACAAGGCCGATATCCCGCAAGATCCGTCGCCGGTCGTCTACTCGCAGAATATTTCCGAGATCACCCAGCTGGCTGCCCAGAAAGATCGTCTCGACTACCTGCTCGTCGCGAAGCCGCTGTCGGATTCGCCGCGCTATATCTACAAGTACAAGGATGCGCCGCAGCTGCACGTGGTAAAGGTGCCGAGCACGTCGCACCTGTCGCTGGAACGCGAAGTGCTGCTGAAGAACGCGATCCCGTACTCCATCGCCAAGGATGAATACCTGGCGTCCCACAAGGCCGTCCTGCAGGACGAAGGCGAAGGCGTCGGTGCCGACATCGTCGACTTCCTGAAGCGCCACGCGCTCGACCTGACCGTGCTGCTGGTGATCGTGTACGCCATGAAATTCGGCATCCCGGGCATGGGCATGAGCAGCCAGCTGATCACCCCGGACAAGCTGAAGGGCAGCATGGACGACCTGATCGGCATGGAAGACATCAAGCAGGAAGTGCTGCACCTGGAAGACATGATCCGCAACCGCGAGTTGTACAAAGAACACAATATCGACAAGCCGTTCAATGTCATGCTGACGGGCCCGGCCGGTACCGGCAAGACCAAGCTGGTGGGCTACCTGGCCAAGCGCCTCGACATCCCGCTGATCCAGGCGTCCGGTTCGGCGCTGGAATCCGGCTACGTCGGCGGAGGTTCGAAGGCGCTGAACGCCCTGTACCGCAAGGCGTCGAGCAAGGGCCGCTGCATCATCTTCCTGGATGAAGCGCAAAGCCTGTTCATGCCGCGTGGCCGCAGCGAAAAGAAATGGGAAGACGATACCGCGAACACCCTGCTGGGCCTGCTGGACGGCGTCAAGAGCGACAAGGGCCAGGGTGTGATCTGGGTCGTCGCCTCGAACTTCGACGATGCGTCGACGGACATGGACGAAGCGATGCTGCGCCGTTTCTCCGTGAAGATCAATTTCCGCCTGCCGAACAAGGGCGAGCGCAAGGAACTCCTGCGCAGCTTCCTGGCACGCAAGAAAGAAGGTCTCGTGGACTGGAACGACCTCGACCTGGACCAGGTCGCGGAAATCACCCAGAACCTGAGCCCGGCGCTGCTGGAGACCGTGGTCGAGCGCGCGTCGATGATTTCGATCCAGGAAAAGGCGATCATCAATACCGATTTGCTGTTCCGTGCCTACGAGCGTGCCACGATCGGCCTGACCGACCGCGCCACGACGGCCGAGAAGCTCAAGCAGCGCGAGCGCATCGCCGTGCACGAACTGGGCCACTTCTTCATGCAGATCGACCCATTCCTGCGCGCCGGCATGAGCCTGAGCGAGGTCAAGGAAAAGTCGCATCTGCTGAAGATCAGCACGGAAGCGGTGTCCAAGATCGGTGCGCTGGGTTATGTGCTGCAGTCCGGTGAAGACATGTCGCTGCGCACGCTGGAAGAGCTCGAGCGCGACGTGATCGGCCTGTACGGCGGCGTCGCGGCGGAAGAATTGTTCTACGGTGCACGCGGTATCTCGGTGGGCAGCCAGAACGACATCGAAAAGATCACGAAGATGCTGAACCTGATGGTCGGCCGCCTGTCGATGTATTCGCGCGCCAAGATCGACTACAGCCAGCTGCAGAACGACGCGTCCGGCGAGCACACGCTGCGCCAGGTCGAGGAGAAATCGGACGAGCTGTACAACTACACGCTGAATTCGATCCGCGACTACGAAGAGGTGATCGTGTCGATCAAGGACACGCTGCTGGACCAGTACGTGCTGTCGAAGGATGCCGTGTTCGCCTTGCTGGAAGAGCACCAGGACGCGCTGCTGGCCGGCCTGAATGCGCCGCGCCATGCCAGCCTGAAGCTGTGCGCCGAAGAGGCGGCCGTGGCCTGAACAAGTTTGGTGGTAGGGCACCTCGAAAAACCGTCGCGAGCGGCAGCAGATTTTGTTGAGAAGCGCAGCTGTACGAGAGTACAGCGAGCATCGCAGACGGAATCTGCAACGCGTAGCAGGTTTTTCGACGTGCCCGGTTGTTTGATGGTCTTGAGGTGATACTCAAGTTAATGCGGCGGACAGCGATGTCCGCCGTTTTTTTGCAGTTATCTTTTATTCCAGGCGTTGTACGATGCGGATTCTGCCGCTGCGATTATCGAGTCAATCGGAATCGCGCCAAACGTGTCACTGCTATCAAGAAGGTGGGCACAAGTGCACACCGTTCTCTTCCTGCCCCGAGCCGTCCTGCTGACCGTGCTCGTGCCTGGCAGGCGTCACTTTCCCGCCTCCCGCTGGCCCGTTGCCAGCGGCAGTACCCGGCGCCACCGCCGAACTCGCCACGGGTAGCGCAGATTGTGCCGCAAGGACACCGGTTGCGAGCCGCTGCAAATTGATGGCCGCATTGACATCGCGGTCATGATGCGCATCGCAAGTGGCGCAGGCCCAGACACGCTCCCCTAAACCCAGTGCGGAATACTTGGCGCCGCACGCTGAACACAGCTTGCTCGACGGGTACCAGCGGTCCGCTAACACGAGTTGGGTGCCGTAGCGCACGGCCTTGTACTGCAACTGGCGCCTGAATTCGTAAAAGCCGATGTCACTGATTGCGCGCGCTAAGCGAGCATTGGCCAACATCCCGCGCACGTTCAGGTCTTCGATCACGACCGCTTGGTTTTCGCGGCATAGTCGGGCGGTCAGCTTATGCATGAAATCGGCACGCACGCGGGCAATGCGGGCATGCAGCCGGGCCAGCGCGCGCGTGCCGCACGTCTGGTTCTTCGACACCGGAAGCCGTGTGCCTTTCGGGATCTGTCCTTTGATGCCGGCGTTTGCCTTCGCCGTCTCCAGTTTGCGTGACAGGCGCCGTGAGCGGATACGCAGGCGTCGTAGCGCAGCGGCGAGTGGGCGTGGCGCCGTGATCTTTTCACCATTCGACAGCGTGGCGGCCGCACTCACGCCCAGGTCGACACCGGCGACGCCATCAGCCATGCGGCGCAAGTGCGCAACGTGATCCGGCACATCGACCTGTACCGACAAATACCAATGATCTGCGCAGCGTCCGACACTTGCGCCTATGATCTTACCGGGCCAGCGCAAATGCTCGCACAGCAGCACGCGCCCAACCTTCGACAGGACCGCCACCATCCCTTCAAGTCGGAATTTGTCATTGGCCAGGTAGAACGCGTCGCGACAACGTCCCTTCTTTTTGAAACGTGGTCGGTGTGCATGCTGGCCGGCACGGCGTTGCTTGAAGTAGTGGGTCCACGCTTTCGCAAGATTCGCGAATGGTTGCGCATGGGCATCACAGTGGATAGTGCGTAGCCAGGGCTGGCCGTCGGCGTCCTGCCAGTCCGGATCCGAATACTTGATGCTGTTGAACTGCCTTTTCAGCGCCATTGCGTTCGGTTTCATGCCGGCGGCGACTTGGCGGTTCCACTCGGCCAGTGCCCAGTTCCAGACGCGCCTTGCGGTACCGGCAGCGCGCACGAAATAGTCACGCTGCGCGGGCGTGGGGGCAAGCCGGATGCGATGGGCCAGGAGCATGATGAATGATCATGGAGGAACACCCTGTTCGACCTCGACGAGCCCGATAGGTTCGAACCGACCTGTTACTCGCCTTGGGCCCTCGTCGTCGCGGAATCAGTGCGCCTGCGCGAGCGCCAGCCCGTCCAGAACATGTCGCGTCATGCTGCGCGCCAGTTCGTGTTCGCCGACGAGCACCGTGCCGCCCGTCTCTTCGCGCAGCAGGCGCGCCTCTTCCTCGTTGTGCGTGCGGACCACGCAGCGGATGCCGGGGTTCAGCGCCTTGGCCGTTTCGACCATCGCGCGCACGTGGAAGGTGTCCGGCGTCGCGATCACGAGCATGGATGCGCGCGCGATGTGGGCCTGGATCAGTACCGCCGGTTCCGCCGCGTTGCCCGCCACGGCCGGCTGGTCGCGCTTGCGCAGCTGGTCGACGATGTCGCGGTTCTGTTCCGCCACGACGTAGTGGATGCCTTCGCGGTCCAGCTCTTGCGCGATGCGCTTGCCCACGCGGCCGTAGCCGACCAGCACGACCTGGCCCGTCAGGTGCTCGTGCGTGACCGTCATCGGCAGCTCGGCCAGCGGATCGGGCGAGCGCGCCATCTTGCGCGCGTGGTCGGATTTCGCCAGCACCCAGTTCTGCAGCGGGCCGACCAGCTTGAACATCAGCGGGTTCAGGGCGATCGAGATGATGGCGCCCGCGAGGATCAGGTTCTGGCCCATCTCCGGCAGCAGGCCGAGCGAGATGCCCAAAGCAGCGAGGATGAACGAGAACTCGCCGATCTGCGCGAGGCTGGCCGACACCGTGATCGCCGTGTTGAGCGGATAGCGCAGCGCCAGCACGAGGAAGAACGCGGCCAGCGATTTGCCGACCAGGATGATGGCGACGACGCCCAGCACTTCCAGCGGACTATCCACGAGCACGCGCGGGTCGAACAGCATGCCGACGGAGACGAAGAACAGCACGGAGAACGCGTCGCGCAGCGGCAGCGTTTCTTCCGCCGCGCGGTGGCTCAGCTCCGATTCGCGCAGCACCATGCCGGCGAAGAAGGCGCCCAGCGCGAACGACACGCCGAACAGGTGCGACGACCCATAGGCGATGCCGACGGCCGCCGCGATCACGGCCAGGGTGAACAGCTCGCGCGAGCCGGTCTTGGCCACGCGCCACAGGAACCACGGGAACAGCTTGCGGCCCACGAGCAGCATGAACGCGATGAAGGCGCCGACCTGCAGCAGCGTCTTGCCGAGCGAGAGCCACAGCGACCCGCCTTCGCCCTTGCCGCCCAGCGGCCCCGCGAGCGCGGGCAGCAGCACGAGCACGAGCACCGTCACGAGGTCTTCCACGACGAGCCAGCCGACCGCGATGCGGCCGTTGAAGGAATCGAGCTCGCCGCGGTCTTCCAGCGCGCGCAGCAGTACCACCGTGCTCGCGACCGACAGCGCGAGGCCGAACACGAGGCCGGCCCCAAGGTCCCAGCCCCACAGGTGCGTGAGGCCGATGCCGAGCAGGGTCGCCACCGAGATCTGCAGCACGGCGCCGGGCAGGGCGATGCCTTTCACTTCGAGCAGATCGTCCAGCGAAAAATGCAGCCCGACGCCGAACATCAGCAGCATCACGCCGATCTCGGCCAGCTGCGACGCGAGATGCACGTCGGCGACGAAGCCGGGCGTGGCGGGGCCGATGATGACACCCGCGGCGAGATACCCGACCAGGGCCGGCAGGCGCAGGCGCACGGCCAGCATGCCGAACAGCAGGCCGAGACCGAGGGCTGCGGCGATGGTGGTGATCAGGCTGATGTCGTGCTGCATCCCGGCTCCTTGTATGTTGAACCGGGCCAGTATACGCGACACGACGAATGGAGGACGCTTACGGCACCGTGGCGAGATTCAATAACGCCTTGCGCACCGCCGCCCGCACGGCCATGAATTGCTCGCGCCGCGACTCGCGATCCAGCCGGAACAGCATCAACCCTTCGATCTGCGCCACCATCAGGATCGCGCGCTGCATGTACTCGTCGTCGGAGATCGCGGAATTCAGCCCGCGGATCAGGTTGTAGACGGTCTTGCGCTCGCGCGCCAGCATGCGGTCCATCAGGCTCGACGCGAACGCGTTGCGCGAGGCCAGCGCCCAGATCTCGAAGAACAGCGCGTGCGTGACCGGATCCGTGATCTCTTCCAGGAACATGTCCGTCGTGGAGAGGAACTGGTCCAGGCGCGGCCGGTCGCGCATCTCGGCCGAGATGCGGTCCATTTTGGCCTGGAATTCGTCCATCGTGGACAGCAGGGCCGCCTCCAGCAAGACGTCCTTGCTGTTGTAATAATGCTGGACGTTCGACAGGGTCATGCCCGCCTCGGCCGCCACCTTGCGCATCGACAGCCCGGCATAGCCGTCCTCCGCGAGCAGCCGGCGCGCGGCCTGCAGGATCGCGTGCACCCGCTCCCACCCTTTTTCGGTCGTGAGGGAGGGTTTGTTGCGCAGGGTCTGGTCGATCGTTGCCTTCATGCCCGGCATTATCGCACGGCATGCTTTGAAAAGCAGGTCGACTGACCTATAATCGGTCGGATAGGTCGGCTGACCTAATAAAAAGGAGACGACGATGAGCCGCAAAGTCCATGTGACCGGCGTGGGGATGATCCCGTTCGCCAAACCGGGGGCGAGCGCCCCGTACCACGAGATGGGGGCCCTGGCCGCGCGCGCCGCGCTGGAAGATGCGGGCATCGGCTGGGAGGACGTCGAGCAGGCCTATGCCGGCTACGTCTACGGCGATTCCACCTGCGGCCAGAAAGCCTTGTACGGCGTGGGCATGACCGGTATCCCGATCGTCAACGTCAACAACAACTGCTCGACCGGTTCCACGGCGCTGTACCTCGCGCGCCAGGCCGTGCAGGGCGGGGCGGCCGATTGCGTGCTCGTGCTGGGCTTCGAGCAGATGAGTCCCGGCGCGCTGGCGTCCGTCTTCACGGACCGTCCCGCGCCGTTCGACGATTTCGACGCCGTCACCGACCGCCTCGTCGGCAAGCCCGAGATCCCGCTCGCGCTGCGCTACTTCGGCGGCGCCGGCCTCGCGCACATGGAGAAATACGGCACGCCGCTGGAAGCCTTCGCGCGCATCCGCGCCAAGGCCAGCCGCCATGCGGTGAACAATCCGCTGGCGCTGTTCCGCAAGGAGGTCAGCGCGCAGGACGTGCTCGACGCGCCCGCGATCTGGCCCGGCGTAATGACGCGCCTGATGGCCTGCCCACCCACGTGCGGCGCCGCGGCGGCCGTGCTGGTATCCGGGGAGTTCGCGAAGAAGCGCGGCCTGCGCGCCGACGTCCACATCGCCGCGCAGGCGATGACGACGGACCGCCCCGGCACGTTCGATTCGAACGACATGATGCGCCTCGTCGGCTACGACATGAGCCGCGAGGCGGCGCAGAAGGTCTACACGCAGGCGGGCATCGCACCGGACGACCTGGACGTCGTCGAGCTGCACGACTGCTTCGCCCACAACGAGTTGATCACGTACGAGGCGCTGGGCCTGTGCCCGGAAGGCGGCGCCGATAAATTCATCCGCGACGGCGACAACACGTATGGCGGCAAGGTCGTCACGAATCCGTCCGGCGGCCTGCTGTCGAAGGGGCATCCGCTCGGCGCGACGGGCCTCGCCCAGTGCTTCGAGCTGACGCACCAGTTGCGCGGCACGGCGGGCGCGCGCCAGGTCGAGGGCGCGCGCACGGCGCTGCAGCACAACCTGGGCCTGGGCGGCGCGTGCGTCGTCACCCTGTATCAAGCGTGAGGAGCCGGCGATGACGACGGAACTGGACACCTTCCGCACCGCCGTGCGCCGCTTCGTGGCGGCCGAAGTCGTGCCGCACCAGCAGCGCTGGCGCGCGCAGCAGCATGTCGACCGCGCGCTGTGGAGAAAGGCGGGCGAACTCGGTCTGCTGCTCGCGGACGTGCCCGACGACTTCGGCGGCTCGGGCGGCACGTTCGCCCACCAGGCCGTCGTGTTCGAGGAACTGGCGCTGGCCGGCGACACCGCGTTCGGCCTGCACGTGCACGCGATCGTCGCGCACTACCTGCTGAACCACGGGACGGAAGAACAGAAATACAAATACCTGCCGCGCCTCGCGAACGGGGACCTCATCGCCGCGATCGCGATGTCCGAACCGGGTGCCGGGTCCGACCTGAAGGGCATCCGCACGACGGCCGTGCGCACCGACCTGGGCTACCGCCTGAACGGGTCCAAGACCTTCATCTCGAACGGCTTTCTCGCCGACCTGGTCCTTGTCGTCGCCAGGACCGACCCGGCCGCGGGCGCGAAGGGCATCTCGCTGATGCTGCTGGAGACGGCGAACAATCCGGGCTTCCGCGTCGGCCGCATCCTCGAGAAGATGGGGCAGAAGGGGCAGGACACGTGCGAGCTGTTCTTCGATGACGCCATCGTCGCCCTGCAGAACGTGCTCGGTGGCGAAGAAGGCCGGGGCTTCGCCCAGCTGATGACGGAGCTGCCGTACGAGCGCACGATCGTCGGCGTGGCGGGCGTCGCGTGCATCGAGCGCGCGCTCGACCTGACGATCACGCACGCGCGCGAGCGCCGCGCGTTCGGCCAGGCCCTCATCGACATGCAGAACACGCGCTTCGTGCTCGCCGAGTGCAAGACCGAGGCGACGGTGGCGCGCGTGTTCATCGATCGCTGTATCGAGGACCTCGTCGCCGGCCGCATGGACACGGTGCGCGCATCGATGGCCAAGTACTGGATCACGGACCTGCAATGCAAGATCGTCGACCGTTGCCTGCAGCTGTTCGGCGGCTACGGCTACATGCTCGACTACCCCATCACGCAGATGTACCTGGACGCGCGCGTGCAGCGCATCTATGGCGGGGCGAACGAGATCATGAAAGAAATCATCGCACGGTCGCTGTGATGAAGAACGGACCTTTGAATGGCCTGCGCGTGATCGAACTGGTCGGCATCGGCCCATGCCCGTTCGCCGCCATGATGCTGGCCGACATGGGGGCGGACGTGATCCGCATCGACCGCAAGCCCGATTTGCAACCCGCCTCTTCGGCGCCGAATCCGTACCCGACGCTGGGCACGAAATACGACGTGATGGCGCGCGGCCGCCGTTCGCTGGCGCTGGACCTGAAGCATCCGCGCGCACGCCAGCTGCTGCTCGACCTCGTGACGAAGGCCGATGCGCTCGTCGAGGGCTTCCGGCCCGGCGTGATGGAGAGACTGGGGCTCGGTCCGGACCTGTGCATGGAGCGCAATCCCCGGCTCGTGTACGGCCGCGTCACCGGCTGGGGCCAGACCGGCCCGCTGGCGCCGGCGGCCGGGCACGACCTGAACTATGTGGCGCTGTCCGGCATGCTGCATGCGATGGGCGACGCCGACCGGCCGCCGTCTCCGCCATTGAACCTCGTCGGCGACTTCGGCGGCGGCGGCATGATGCTGGCGTTCGGCGTCGTCTGCGCCGTGCTGGAAGCGCGGATATCGGGCCGCGGGCAGGTCGTCGATGCCGCGATGACGGACGGCGCCGCGCTGCTGGGCGCCATGACGTACGGGCTGCGCGCGCACGGCGCGTGGTCGGCCGCGCGCGGCGCCAATTTCCTCGACGGCGGCGCGCCGTTCTATGCCACGTATGCCTGTGCGGACGGGAAGTTCATTGCCGTCGGCGCCATCGAGCCGCAGTTTTACGCGCGCCTGCTGGCGTTGACGGGCGCGTCGGATCCGGCGTTCGCGCGCCAATGGGATCGTGAAGACTGGCCGGTTCTGAAGGAAAAGTTCGCGGCGCTGTTCGCCACGCGCACGCGCGACGCGTGGAGCGCGCTGCTGGAGGGGACCGACGTGTGCTTCGCGCCCGTGCTCGACATGGACGAGGCGCCGCGCCACCCGCACAACGCGGCGCGCAAGACCTTCGTCGACGTCGACGGCGTCACCCAGCCTGCGCCCGCGCCGCGCTTTTCGCGCACGCCGGGCCAGGCCGGGAGCGTGGCCGCGCCGGGGCAGGACGGGGCCGCCGTCCTGGCCGACTGGGGCTGGACGGACAACGCCATCGCCACGCTGCGGCGCGACAATATCGTCTAGGCTGGGCTACGATGGCGGCATGGACACTTTGCCTTCCAAGGAACTTGAATTGCGCCAGTCCAAGCGCCTGGCGCTGGGCTTTTTCATCGGCGCCGCCGTGCTGTTCGTCGTCGCACTTCTGCTGTCCACCCGCTGGCCCGGCAACTGGTGGATCGGGCTGCTGAAGGCGTTCGCCGAAGCCGCGATGGTCGGCGCGCTGGCCGACTGGTTCGCCGTCGTCGCCCTGTTCAAGCGGATCCCGATCCCGTTCGTGTCGCGCCACACGGAGATCATCCCCGCCAACAAGGAGCGCATCGCGGATAATCTCGCCGCATTCGTGCGCGATAAATTCCTCGACACGGATTCGATCGTGCGCCTGATCCAGCGCCACGACCCGGCGCAGAAGGTCGCGGACTGGCTGACGAAGCCGGAGAACACGGAACGCCTGGGCGACACGCTCGTGCGCGTGGCCGGTTTCGCGCTCGACGTCATCGAGGACGCGGCCGTGCAGGATTTCATCCGGCGTGGGGTGCACGGTGTGGTCAAGAGCGTCGACCTGTCGCAGACGGCGGGCACGATCGTGGAAAGCCTCACGCGCGACGGCCGCCACCAGCAGATCCTCGACGAAGGCATAGCGCAGCTGGCGAACCTGCTGGCGAACCCGGAGACCCAGGACTTCATCGCGCAGGGCATCGTCGACTGGCTGCGCGACGAGTACGCGTTCGTGGAAAAGATGCTGCCGTCGGAACTCATCGGCCGCAAGGGCGCGGACATCTCCGTGCGGCTCGCGGCGGGCATTCTCAAGCGCGTGAGCGAGGACCCCGAGCATCCGCTGCGGCGCCGCTTCGACGTCTTCACGCACGATTTCATCGAACGGCTGAAGACGGATCCGGCGTTCATCGAGAAGGGCGAGGACATCAAGCGCCACCTGATCGGCGACGCCAGCGTGAACGGCTACATCGGTTCGCTGTGGGGCGACCTGAAAGGCTGGATCAAGGCCGACCTGCACAAGGAGGATTCGGTGCTGCGGCGCCGGATCGTCGCGACCGGCGCGTGGATCGGCAGGACGCTCGCCGAGGATCCGGTATTGCGCACGGCGCTGAACGAGAACCTGGAACTGGCGGCGCGCGGCGCGGCGCCCGAATTCGCGGGCTTCCTGACGCACCACATCGCCGACACGGTGAAACACTGGGATAGTGGCGAGATGTCGCACCAGGTCGAAATCAACATCGGCAAGGACTTGCAATACATCCGCATCAACGGCACTATCGTGGGCGGGTTGATCGGCGTCGTGCTGTACCTGCTGTCCGCGCTGGCCTGAAAGGAGCTCGTCATGCATGCATCGAACGAACCGTTGGACGGACTGCTGACCGGCGTCCCCGACCTGGCACGCCTGCCGGGCCGCGACCTGGTGGAGGTGGCGCGCTACCTGATCCCGCTGGAAGCGAACCTCGTGCAGGGTTGCCTCGTCGCCTCCGGCATCCCGGCCGTGCTGGCCGACGCCCACCTCGTGCAGACCGACATGCTGCTGGCACCCGCGCTGGGCGGCGTGCGCATCCTCGTCCCCGAAGATCATCTGCAGCACGCGCTGGCCGTGCTGGCGGCGTTCGCGCGCGGGGAATTCGAACTCGGCGAGGATGCGGACGTGAGCGGCGCTTAAGCGGACAGTTCGCGCATCACCCGAATCAGGTCCGCCTTGCCCTCGAAGCCGATGCCCGGCAGGTCCGGCATCGTGATGAAACCGTCCTCCACGCGTACGCCGTCCGGGAAGCCGCCGAACGGCTGGAACAGGTCGGGATACGATTCGTTGCCGCCCAGGCCCAGGCCGGCCGCGATGTTCAGCGACATCTGGTGGCCGCCGTGCGGGATGCAGCGCGTGCGCGACCAGCCGTGCTGGCGCAGCATGTCGAGCGTGCGCAGGTACTCCACCAAGCCGTAGGAGAGGGCGCAATCGAACTGCAGCCAGTCGCGGTCCGGACGCATGCCGCCGTAGCGGACCAGGTTGCGCGCGTCCTGCATCGAGAACAGGTTCTCGCCCGTCGCCATCGGCTTGTCGTAGTAGTTGCGCAGGGTGGCCTGCAGTTCGAAGTCGAGCGGGTCGCCCGCTTCCTCGTACCAGAACAGATCGTAGCGCGACAGGGCCTTGGCGTAGGCGATCGCGGTGTCGAGGTCGAAGCGGCCGTTGGCGTCCACGGCCAGTTTCTGCCCGTTCTTCAGCACGGACTGCACGGCGTCGATGCGGCGCAGGTCGTCGTCGAGCGGCGCGCCGCCGATCTTCATCTTGACGACGTTGTAGCCACGCTCGATGTAGCCGCGCATCTCGTCCTTCAGCTTGTCGAGATCCTTGCCGGGGTAGTAGTAGCCGCCGGCCGCGTACACGAACACGTTGCGGTGCGGGCGGCCGTCGCCGTAGCGGTCGGCCAGCAGCTGGAACAGCGGCTTGTCCGCGATCTTCGCGACGGCATCCCACACGGCCATGTCGATGGTGCCGATGGCAACGGAGCGCTCGCCGTGGCCGCCCGGCTTTTCGTTGGTGAACATCGCATCCCAGATCCGGTGCGGATCGAGGTTGTCGCCCGCGTCGTCCAGCAGGGATGCCGGATCGGCCTCGAGGATGCGCGGGATGAAGCGCTCGCGCATCAACTTGCCCTGGCCGTAGCGGCCGTTGGAATTGAAACCGTAGCCGACGACGGGCTTGCCGTCTCGAACGACGTCCGTGATGACGGCCACGAGACTCAGGGTCATCTTGCTGAAGTCGATGTAGGCGTTGCGGATGGGGGAGCTGATGGGGAGTGTCTGTTCGCGGATGTCGACGATTCTCATGGTGGCCTCGCTGGCGTGTTGTTCAAGCGTGCAGGGTAAATCTCCGGGGCGCTCCTATAATTCGCCGTGTGTGAATTGATTATTGAATTTAAGTGAATACCAGGTATGGATAACAGCGGCGCATCCGAACTCGAATTCTTCGTGCTGGTCGCGCGGCACGGCTCACTGGCGGCCGCCGCCCGCGCGCTCGACCTTACGCCGCCGGCCGCGACGAAGCGCCTCGCGCAAATGGAGGCAAGGCTGGGCGTCCGGCTCGTCAACCGCACGACGCGGCGTCTGTCGCTGACGAGCGAAGGCGAGACCTACCTCGCGCACGCGGCGCGCATCCTGGCGGCGATCCGCGAGATGGAAGACGCGGTCGCGTGCAACCGCACCGCCCCGCGCGGCCTGCTGCGGGTGAATGCGAGCCTCGGCTTCGGCCGCACGACGATCGCGCCCATCGTCTCCGCGTTCTGCAAGCGTCATCCGCAGGTCGAGGTGCAGCTGGACGTGACGGACCGCCCCGTCGACCTGGTGGAAAGCGGCTACGACCTCGCCATCCGTTTCGGCGCGCTGCCCGACAAACGGCTGGCCGCGCGCCGCGTGCTGTCGAACCGGCGCTTCCTGTGCGCGTCGCCGCGCTACCTGCAGCAGCACGGCGAGCCGCAGACGCTGGCGGACTTGGCGCGCCACCGCTGCATCCTGCACCGCCAGAACGACGACGCGTACGGCATCTGGCGTTTCAACGAGGGCGAGGACAGCGAGGTGGTGAAGGTGCACGGGGCGTTGTCGAGCAACGACGGCGACATCGTGCTGGGCTGGGCGCTGGACGGGCATGGCATCCTGATCCGCTCGGAGTGGGATCTCGCCAAGTATGTGAAGAGCGGCCGGCTGCGTGTCGTGCTGCCGCAGTACGCGCTGCCGGCGGCCGATTTGTTCGTCTGTTACCTCAACCGCAGGAACCAGGCGGCGCGCACGCGGGCGTTCATCGATTTCCTGGTCGAGCACCTGGGCGAGACCGGGTAGGCCGGAATGGAAAAAGCCGCCGGCTCTTGCGAACCGGCGGCTTTCCGAATCTGGTGGTGATAGGTGGACTTGAACCACCGACCCTAGCATTATGAATGCTATGCTCTAACCAACTGAGCTATATCACC
>NZ_JASNRB020000023.1:0-86981 GCF_030411975.2 Massilia orientalis
GCGCACCGTGCGCGATGCCGCGCGAGTCGTCGGCGTGCATCGCACGACCAGCTTCCGGTGGCGCCACCGGTTCGTGCGCGGCGCCATGCGCGACCGGCCGGCGACGCTGTCGGCCATCGTCGAGGCCGACGAGACGTACCGGCTCGAATCGCAGAAGGGGGCGCGCAACCTGACGCGGCCACCCCGAAAACGGGGTGGCGTCGCCAAACGGCGCGGTATCAATCGGGAACACGATTGCCTGCTCGTCGCGCGCGACCGCAGCGGCCGGACACTCGATTTTCATACGGGGCGCGGCCAGGTGACGGTGGGGCAATTGCATGAGTGCCTCAAACCCGTTTTGCCGGACGACGCCTTGTTGATCACCGACGGCGCCATCGTCTATCAGCATTTCGCGGAGCAGGCCGGCATCACGCATGAAGCGGTGAACGTGGAAGCGGGCGTCCGGGCGCGCGGCGCGATTCACATTCAAAACGTGAACAGCTGGCACAGCCGGTTCAAAAGCTGGCTGGTGCGGTTTCGCGGCGTGGCGAGCCGCTACCTGATCCATTACTCGGGCTGGCAGCGCGTGCTGGACGATCGTCGGCTCACGAAGCCGGCTCATCTGCTGTGCGCTGCGGTCCAGCTCGGCTAGGCGAGCGGGTTACCGAACTACCGCGAACACAGCCATAAAAAAACGGATTCACATTACATGAATCCGTTTTCTTTATCGCTTTTGAAACGCCTACGCTATCTGCGTGGTGCATTTCGGCAATTAATCAGACCGATTAAATAGCGCGGATATTGCCGGCTTTTTCGCCCTTGGGGCCGGTCGAGCGCACGAACGAAACGCGCTGGTTTTCGGCAAGGCTTTTGAAACCTTCCGATTGAATGTCCTGGAAATGGGCGAACAGGTCGCCGCCGCCTGCGTCAGGCGTAATGAAGCCGAAGCCTTTGGAATCGTTGAACCATTTCACGGTGCCGGTTTGAGTCGTCATTTTGTTTCAGTCCTTATGGATGCTTTGGGCAAGACGCCCGGAATGCAGTACGACCAAGAGAGTAAGGAGGAAATCAAACAGGACCGCCGGGAGGCGAACGGGAGAGAAAGACCAACAATAACAACGACTTGATGTAGTGCCAGAAGAAAGATACAGGACTTTCCCGAATTCACCTAATCATTTCGGATTTATTTTCGAAAGGCAGGTTTTGTCGAATTATCCATTGGGTGGGGAATAGCGCTGTTATTATCACTTACCCCTTCGAAGTGAATGTCGCGGAATCGGGTAATACAAGGTTCTTTATGACAATGCAGCAATCCCGGCTTGCCGATTTTATACGCGACAATATGGACGCGATCCTGCAGGAATGGGAAGATTTTGCGCGCACCATCGAACCGCCGGCCCTGACAATGGATGATGAAGCGCTGCGCGACCACGCGCGCCTGATGCTGCTCGCTTTCGCGGACGATCTCGGCTGCCGCCAGTCCGACCAGGAGCGCATGGCCAAATCCAGGGGACAGGATAGGCGCGACGGCCAGGAAACGGCCGCCGAAGCGCATGCCCAGGCCCGCCTGTTGTCCGGCTATACCGTCGTGCAACTGGTGTCCGAGTACCGCGCCCTACGCTCGAGCGTGCTGGCGTTGTGGCGGGACGCGGCGCCCGGGAGCCTCGCCACGGACATGGGCGACATGGTGCGCTTCAACGAGGCGGTCGACCAGGCCCTGGCCGAGTCGGTGGCGCGGTATGAGCAACTGGTCAAGCGATCGCAGAACATGTTCCTGGCGATCCTCGGCCATGACCTGCGCAATCCGCTGGGCACGCTGGTCGGCGGGGCGAGTTTCGTCATGCAGGCAACCGATATCCCGCCGAAGTACATCCTCGTGGCGACACGGATGTTCAGCAGCGCCAAACGCATGAGCAAGCTGGTCAACGACCTGATCGACTTCACCCGTACCCACCTGGGGCCGGGCATGCCGATCCGCGTCCGGCAGGGCAGCATGGTGTTGGTGTGCCAACAGGTGGTCGATGAATCGCGCACCTTCCATCCGGAGCGGTGGATCGAACTGGACGTGCCGCCCCTGTTGGATGCCGTGTTCGACGACGGCCGCGTCGCGCAGATGCTGTCCAACCTCATCGGCAATGCCATCCAGTACGGCGACAAGAATGCCCCGATCCGGGTCGGCCTGGCCGCCACTGACGACGATATCATCCTTGCCATCAATAACCAGGGCCCGCCGATCCCGCCCGACAAGGTGTCGACCGTGTTCGATCCCCTCGTCCGCGTCGCGTCCCGCATCGGCAGCGACCAGGCCGAGTACACCAGCCTCGGGATCGGCCTGTTCATCGCGCGCGAAATCGTGCACGCCCATGGCGGGCAGATCCATGTCGCGTCGAACGTGCAGGACGGCACGACCTTTACGGTGACGCTGCCGCGGCGCGGGCAGGATCGGCGGTTGACCGACGCCCCGTCCAGCAACGCCTGAGCGGCATTTGCATAATTGCTGTATCGTGTGTCCACGCGTCCGGATTGTTGTCCTCCTTGCCATGCCCTTCGGGGCGGTCCTGTCTAGCTCTTCCGTCATCAAGCTTTGCTGCCGTTGCACGACCCGGTCGATGGGACGGGCGACTTCTCCGTGCCGCGTATCACCAAGACAACCATAAGGCTGAAACAGAACTGCGATGAATGAAGAATCCTACGATATGGATGATGCAGTGGCGGCCATCGAAGCACTCCATGACGCGCTGGCGTCCGATCTGGAAGAGCTGGAAACGCGTATCCGTGCACTGGGGCATTCCGTTCTCCTCGTGCCGGAACCCGGCAACCCGGAAGTGTCCGAATTTTTCGAAGCGCGCGCATCCCTGCACAGCGGCCTGGCCAGTATTGCCGAGGTATTGGCATGGATCCAGTTGAAAACCGAGGAAGATCCCGAAGGTGAAGTCGCCACCGCCCTCCAGCCTCTGCCGAAGCTGCGCGGATCCGTGATCCATTAATTTGACTGGAGAAAACAATGAGTAAAAGCCAGGACGCGAAAAAGTCCACGAAGAAGGAACCGGCCAAGACCGCAAAGGAAAAGAAAGCGGACAAGAAAGTCAAGAAGGAAGAGAAAAAGCGCCAGCAATGACGCTGTCGCAGCGCCGTCCGGCCTGACGGACGCGCTCAGCCCAGGCTTTCGATATACCGCCCGTCCACCTGCGCGCAATACTCGGCGCAGGCCGCGCGCACGGCTGACGCCGCCGCATGCACCGCCACCGGCGCGTTCGTGCGCCGGCTCATCGACACGATGATCGGCGGCGGCACGGGCTGCAGCGGCACCTCCACGAATTCGCCGTTCTCGAGATGGCTGCTGACGAACAGCCAGGGAATCGCGGCCACGCCGAAGCCGTTGCGGATCAGCTGGATGATGGCGGCCACGGACGGCGAGCAGGTGATGCGCGTCTGTTCCAGCGGCACCGCGCTCAGGTTGGCGAGCCGGGTGACGATGTCTTCCAGCATCCGGTGCGGCGCCGTGCCGCGGCCGAACGTCAGGATCGGGAACTGCAGCAGGCGCTGGGCCAGGCCCTCGCGCTGCGCCGACAGCAATCCGGCCCGCGCGATCCAGCGCACTGGGTACACGGCCAGCGGCTCGGACGTGATCTCGCTGCTGTTCACGCCCTCGATGCCGACCATGAGGTCGAGCTCTCCCGCCAGTAAACGTTTTTCCAACGTCGTGCTCATGTCCACGACGAGATCGATTTCCAGCTCCGGGAAACTGGCGTTCAGCTGGCGCACGGAATGCGCGAGCCAGCTGTGCACCACCGTCTCGATCACCCCCAGCCGCAGCCGGCCCCGCACCGCGCTTTCCGTGCGCGCCGCCTCGCGCAGGCGCCGGGTCGCGTCCACCACGGCCTTCGCGTGGTTCAACAGGTAGTCCGCGTTCGGCGTCAGCCGGAATTCGCGCGTGCTGCGGTCGATGAGTTCCGTCTGCAGTTCTTCTTCCAGCGCCTTGATCCGCAACGAGATCGCCGCCGGCGTCGCATGCATGGCGCGGGCCGTCGCGCGGACGCTGCGCAGCTGGGCGAGGGTGATCAGGGTTTCGAGGAAGCGTGTATTCATGGCGTCAAGAATACTTTAAGCCTAAGTGGAATGGAGCAAAAGCGCGTTTAGGAAAACTTAACACATGCGATAAAAATAAGTGGTTTGGCGGAATCGTATGATGCCTCTATGCTTGATTACATGTCATCACCGAGCAGAGAAATCATGAACCCGATCCAGTTCCGCCACCTGGTCCGCACAGGCGAATTCCGCAAGCCCACCGCCGGCGTCTGCGGCGGCTATGCCCAGGCCAATCTCGTCATCCTGCCGGACGCGCAGGCCCACGATTTCCTGCGGTTTGCCCAGCGCAATCCGAAGGCCTGCCCGCTGCTCGCGGTCGGCGAGCCGGGCGCGTGGAGCGTGCCGGCGCTGGGCGCGGACCTCGACCTGCGCACCGACGTCCCGGGCTATTACGTGTACCGCGACGGCGAGCTGGCGGAAGCGCCGGTATCGCTGGAAGGCCTGTGGCGCGACGACCTGGTCGCGTTCGCGATCGGCTGCTCGTTCTCGTTCGAGGAGATGCTGCTGGCCGCCGGCATCCCGCTGCGCCACATCGAGCAGGACCGGAACATCGCCATGTACCGCACGAACATCCCGAACGCGGCGGCGGGGCCGTTCGGCGGAAACATGGTCGTGTCCATGCGGCCGTTGAAGGCGAAGGACGCGATCCGTGCGATCCAGATCACCAGCCGCTACCCCGCGATCCACGGCGCGCCGGTGCACCTGGGCGACCCGCGCCTGATCGGCATCGCCGACCTCGCGCGGCCCGACTACGGCGACGCCGTCGAGGTCATGGCGGACGAGGTGCCCGTGTTCTGGGCCTGCGGCGTCACGCCGCAGGAGGCGATCCGGGCGGCGCGCCTGCCGGTCGTGATCACCCATCGCCCGGGCTACATGCTGGTGACCGACATCCCGAATGCATCGCTGGCGACGTTGTAAAAACAAACCAAACGGAGACGACATGAACACACAAGAACTCGCGCAGGAGCGCGTGGAGGATACGAGCCATTTCGGCTGGCTGCGCCAACTCACGAAAACGGAACGCCGCACATTCATCGGCTGCAAGGTCGGTTATGCGCTGGACGCGATGGACACGCAATTTCTCAGCTTCGTCATCCCCACGCTGATCGCGACCTGGGGCCTGTCGAAAGGCGACGCCGGCCTGATCGGCACCGTCACGCTGCTCACGTCGTCGCTGGGCGGCTGGCTGGCCGGCATCCTGTCGGACCGCATCGGCCGCGTGAAGACGCTGCAGCTGACGATCCTGTGGTTCGCGCTGTTCACGGTGCTGAGCGGCTTTGCCCAGACCTTCAACCAGCTGCTCGTGCTGCGCGGCCTGATGGGCTTCGGCATGGGGGGCGAATGGACGGCCGGCGCGATCCTGATGGGGGAGGTCATCCGCGCGAAGGACCGCGGCAAGGCGGTCGGCATGGTGCAGGCCGGATGGGCGCTGGGCTGGGGCGTCTCGGCGCTGCTGTACGCGCTGATGTTCTCGCTGCTGCCGGCCGAACTGGCGTGGCGCTCGCTGTTCCTGCTGGGGATCCTCCCCGCCATCTTCGTCATCTACATCCGCCGCTTCGTGGAAGAGCCGGACGTGTTCCTGGCCGAGCAGCGCCGCGGCGCACAAGCGGAGCAGGCGAAGTTCACCGAGATCTTCTCGCCGCGCATGCTGTCGACGACCTTGCGTGCCGTGCTGCTGACGACCGGCGCGCAGGGCGGCTACTACGCGATCACGACCTGGCTGCCCACGTTCCTGAAGACGGAGCGCCACCTGACGGTGCTGGGCACCGGCGGCTACCTGGCGATGGTCATCGCCGGCTCGTACGTCGGCTACATCGTCAGCGCCTACCTGACGGACCGCCTGGGCCGCAAGCGCAACTTCATCCTGTTCGCCGCCGGCTCGCTGGCGATCGCGCTGGCCTACACCCGGCTGCCCGTGACGGACAACGTGATGCTGGTGCTCGGCTTCCCGCTCGGCTTCCTCGTCTCCGGCGTCTTCAGCGGCATGGGCGCGTTCCTCACCGAGCTGTTCCCGACCCGCATGCGCGGTTCCGGCCAGGGCTTCTGCTACAGCATGGGCCGCGCGATCGGTTCGCTGTTCCCGTTCGCGATCGGCGCGGTCGGCCAGACGGTCCCGCTGGGCCACGCCATCGGCCTGTTCGCGGCCGGCGCCTACGGGATCATGGTCCTGGCCGCGCTGACCCTGCCCGAGACCCGCGGCAAGCGCCTCGAATCCTGATCCTTCCCTGATTTCACACACGACGATTTCACGCGCGGCGCGCGAGGGCACCGCTGTGCCTGTGCGCGCCCCGATTTTTGAAGAGGCAAGACCATGTACCCACAGACCAACCACGACAACACGCCGCGCCAGCGCTGGCAGTTCTGGATCGACCGCGGCGGCACGTTCACCGACATCGTCGCGCGCAAGCCGGACGGCGCGCTGGTGACGGCCAAGCTGCTGTCCGAGAATCCCGAGCAGTACCGCGACGCCGCCGTCGCCGGCATCCGCCGCCTGCTCGGCATCGCGCCCGACGCGCCGATCACGCCCGACCTCGTGGAAGCCGTCAAGATGGGCACGACGGTCGCGACGAACGCCCTGCTGGAGCGCAAGGGCGAGCGCACCGCGCTCCTGATCACCAAAGGGTTCAGGGACGCGCTGCGCATCGCCTACCAGAACCGTCCGCGCCTGTTCGACCGCCATCCCGTGCTGCCGCAGCTGCTGTACGAACGCGTCGTCGAAGTCGACGAGCGCGTGGGCGCGCACGGCGACGTGATCGTGCCGCTCGATACGGCTGCCGTACGTATGCAACTAACCGACCTGCATGCCGCCGGCTTCCGTTCCGTGGCGATCGTGCTGATGCACGGCTACCGCTACCCCGACCACGAACGCGCGATCGCCGCCATCGCGGCGGAAACCGGCTTCACGCAGGTGTCCGTCTCGCACCAGGTCAGCCCGATGATGAAGCTCGTCTCGCGCGGCGACACGACGGTTGTCGATGCGTACCTGTCGCCGATCCTGCGCCGCTACGTGGACCAGGTCGCGGCCGAGATGGAAGGCGTGCGCCTGCTCTTCATGCAGAGCAATGGCGGCCTGACGGGCGCGCACCGCTTCCAGGGCAAGGACTCGATCCTGTCCGGCCCCGCCGGCGGCATCGTCGGCATGGTCGGCACGGCGCGCAAGGCCGGCTTCGACAAGCTGATCGGCTTCGACATGGGCGGCACGTCCACCGACGTGTCGCACTACGCGGGCGAACTGGAACGCGAATTCGAGACGCAGGTGGCGGGCGTGCGGATGCGCGCGCCGATGATGAGCATCCACACGGTGGCGGCGGGCGGCGGTTCGATCCTGCACTTCGACGGCAGCCGCCTGCGCGTCGGCCCGGACAGCGCGGGTGCGAATCCAGGACCGGCCAGCTATCGCCGCGGCGGCCCGCTCACGGTCACCGACTGCAACGTCATGCTCGGCAAGATCCAGCCCGCGCACTTCCCGGCGGTGTTCGGCCCGCACGCGGACGAGCCGCTGGACGCGGCCATCGTGCGCGAAAAATTCTCGGAGATCGCCGCGCGCATCGAACGCGAGACGGGCCAGCGCCGCACGCCGGAAGAGGTGGCCGAAGGCTTCCTGGAGATTGCGGTCGGCAGCATGGCCAACGCCATCAAGTTCATCTCGGTGCAGCGCGGCCACGACGTGACGGAATACACGCTGGCCACGTTCGGCGGCGCCGGCGGCCAGCACGCGTGCCTGGTGGCCGACGCCCTCGGCATGACCCGCATCTTCGCCCACCCGTTCGCCGGCGTGCTGTCTGCATACGGCATGGGCCTCGCGAGCCAGACCGCGATGCGCGAGCGGACCATGGAAACGGCGCTGTCCGACGGCGGGCTGCGCGCCGCGCTCGACGCGCTCGCCGACGAAGCGGCAGCGGAACTGGGCGCGCAGGGCATCGCGGCGGACGCCGTGCGGGTCGTCGAACGGGCGCACCTGCGCTACGAGGGCACGGACTCCGTCATCATCGTGCAGCACGGCAGCGTGGCCGCGATGCAGGCGCAGTTCGAGGAAGCGTATCGCAAGCGCTATTCGTTCCTCATGCCGGACAAGGCGATCGTCGTCGAGGCGATCTCGGTGGAAGCGATCGGCGCCACGGATGCGGGCGCCGGCCTCGCCTTCGACCCCGCACCGCGCGCCACGCCGCTGGCACCGCACGAGACGGTGGCGGTGTATTCGGGCGGCCAGTGGCACGACAGCGCGCTGTACCTGCGCGCGCAGACCCGACCCGGCGACCGCATCGCGGGACCCGCGATCATCGTCGAGGCGAACGGCACCAACGTGGTCGAACCGGGCTGGATCGCGGAAGTCACGGCGGACGACAACCTCGTGCTTCAGCGCGTGGCGCCGCGCGCGCGCCGCAAGGCCATCGGCACCGAGGCCGATCCGGTCATGCTCGAAGTCTTCAACAACCTGTTCATGAGCATCGCCGAGCAGATGGGCCTGCGGCTGCAGAACACGGCGGTGTCGGTGAACATCAAGGAGCGCCTGGACTTCTCGTGCGCGCTGTTCGATGCCGAGGGCAACCTGATCGCCAACGCGCCGCACATCCCCGTCCACCTGGGATCGATGGGCGCGAGCATCCGCACCGTGATCGAAGCGAACCGCGGCCGCATGCGGGCGGGCGACGTCTACATGCTCAACGACCCGTACCACGGCGGCACGCACCTGCCGGACATCACCGTGATCACGCCCGTGTTCGACCGCGCGGGCAAGGACATCCTGTTCTACGTCGCGTCGCGCGGCCACCATGCGGACGTGGGCGGCATCGCGCCCGGCTCGATGCCGGCGAACAGCCGCAGGGTCGAGGAAGAGGGCGTCCTGATCGACAACTTCCAGCTGGTGCGCGAAGACCGCTTCCTGGAACGCGAGACGATGGCGCTGCTGCGGTCGGGCGACTACCCGTGCCGTAACGTGGCGCAGAACATCGCCGACCTGCAGGCGCAGGTGGCCGCGAACCAGAAGGGCGTCGAGGAACTGCTGAAGATGGTCGACCAGTTCGGGCTCGACGTCGTGCAGGCCTACATGCGGCACGTGCAGGACAACGCCGAGGAAGCCGTGCGCCGCGTCATCCGCGCGCTCAAGGACGGCAGCTACACGTACCGCCTGGACAACGGCGCCGTGATCAAGGTGGCGATCCGCGTCGACCACGCGGCGCGCACGGCCGACATCGACTTCACCGGCACGTCGCCCCAGCTCGACAATAATTTCAACGCTCCGAGCTCGATCTGCATGGCGGCCGTGCTGTACGTGTTCCGCACGCTCGTCGACAACGACATTCCGCTCAATGCCGGCTGCCTGAAGCCGCTGAACGTGATCATCCCGGCAGGCTCGATGCTCAATCCGCGCTACCCGGCCGCCGTCGTCTCCGGCAACGTGGAGACGTCGAGCTGCATCACCAACGCGCTGTACGGCGCGCTCGGCGTGCAGGCGTCGTCGCCCGGCACGATGAACAACTTCACGTTCGGGAATGCGGACTACCAGTACTACGAAACCATCGCGGGCGGCTCGGGCGCGGGCGAGGGTTTCAATGGCACCGACGTCGTCCAGACCAACATGACGAACTCGCGCCTGACGGATCCGGAGGTGCTCGAATGGCGCTATCCAGTGCGCCTGGACAGCTACGAAATCGCGCACGACTCCGGTGGCCGCGGACGCTGGCATGGCGGCAATGGCGGCGTGCGCAGGATCCGCTTCCTCGCGCCGATGACGGCCTCGATCCTGTCGAACAACCGCATCGTCCCGCCGTTCGGCATGGCGGGCGGAGAGCCCGGCAAGTGCGGCCGCAACTACGTCGTGCGCGCCGGCGGCAGGGTCGAGGAACTCGGCTTCGTGGCGACGACGGACGTGCAGCCGGGCGACGTGTTCGTCGTCGAGACGCCAGGCGGCGGCGGGTATGCGCCGGCCGCGAACCACGAATAACCACAACGAGAAAGGGACAACGATGAAAACAATCCTGTGTGCCGGCGCGCTGGGCGCGCTCTGCATGAATGCCGTCGCTGCGGATGGCGCGTCGGTCAGCGTGTATGGCCTGGTCGACGTCGCGCTCGTCCGGGAAACGGGCGGCAGCGGCGGCGACGTCACCAAGCTCACGAGCGGCGTGGGCGCCGGCTCGCGGCTCGGCTTCAAGGGCCGCGAAGAACTGGGGAACGGCATCGCCGCCATCTTTTTGCTGGAGAGCGGCTTCCAGGCCGACACCGGCGCGCTGGGGCAGGGCGGGCTGCTGTTCGGGCGCCAGGCATATGCGGGGCTGCAGGGCGGCTTCGGCACGCTGACGGCGGGCCGCCAGTACACGCCGCAATACCTGACGGTGGTGATGGCCGATCCGTTCGCATCCGGCTACGCGGGCGATACGAAGAACCTGATGGCCCCGACCGGCAACTCGGCCAGCCGCATGGACAACTCGCTGAAATACGTATCGCCCGCCATCGGCGGCGTGAGCGCGGAACTGGTGTATGGCGCCGGCGAGGTGACGGGAGACAGTGCAGCCGGCCGGCAGTTCGGCGGTGCGCTCGACTACACCAGCGGCCCGCTGCGCGTGCGGCTCGGCTACCACAACCGCAACAACGACACCGCGGCAATCAAAAATGCGGGCAGCGCGAAGAACACGGTGCTGGCCGCGGTCTACGACTTCGGCGTCGTGAAGGCGCACGTCGCGTACGGCGTCGACAAGGGCCCGAACAGTTCCCTGCTGCGCAACACGGCGAACCCGTACGGCCGGCCCGGGACGCCGGTCGCATCGAGCGACAGCCGCGACGTGCTGCTCGGCGCGACGATCCCGTCCGGCCCGCACACGTGGATGGTGTCGTGGATCCACAAGGACGACCGCGGCGCGCTCGACCAGGATGCGAGTCAGTATGCGCTGGGCTACCGCTATGCGCTGTCGCGCCGGACCGAGCTGTACACCTCGATCGCGCACATCGTGAACCGGCATGGCGCCAGCTATACGGTGGGCAGCGCCATCGAAGGGGGGACGGGGAACGGGGCGGTCGATGTGGGGATACGGCATGCGTTTTGATTGCGTAGGCATTCAAGACGATTAAGTTTGCCAAACCCGATGGGAATCGTGCTGTATGACCATGCAGCATGTATTTCCATCATACCGGATGCACCATGTCTCCTTCCCCCTTGCTTACGCCCGAAGTCGTCCTGCGAAACTACTTTCATGCCAAGGATGAAAATCGCCCCTGTTTGCTGGACCGCGTTTTCACATCCGATGCATCGCTCCACATCGACAATAGTTGCAGCATTCCCGACAGTCACGCAAGGGCGCG
Organism: Massilia orientalis; assembly: GCF_030411975.2. Taxonomy (NCBI): domain Bacteria; kingdom Pseudomonadati; phylum Pseudomonadota; class Betaproteobacteria; order Burkholderiales; family Oxalobacteraceae; genus Massilia; species Massilia orientalis. The sequence continues at coordinate 11,365 of NZ_JASNRB020000023.1, forward strand.
GCGCCATCGCCGATACGCTGGTCACGCAGTTCAGCAAGACCTACGAGAACATCTACTCTTTCTATCTGGCGCGCCCACCGGAAGCTGCCGATGCTTTCTGCTGCGCGTGGCTCGTCGGAATGACAGAGAAGGACACGAAGAACACCCGCGTCGGATGTGGCACCTACGACTGGACGTTCAGTTCCGGAGCGCCGCGTTTGGCCAGCGCGCTCGTGATTTCCATCCATGCCATGGTGGTGCTTCCGCCGAGCACGGCCAGTCAGATATTTCCGTGGCTCCAGCGCGCGGGCTACCCTTGGACTTCGGCAGCGCAGGCTTGCACATTCGCGCCGCCGCTGCCTGAGCTGGATCCCGTTGTTCAGTATCTCAGGCGCCAGGCCATCGGCGCCTGAGCCTTCCATCGAGAGGACACGCCCCGTCCTCATCATTCTTGACCAAGTCTCAGCATTGTTCACAACCTGACATTCAAGAAGATTAACCTTGCCAAAACCTGATGAGAATAGTACTGTATGTTTATACAGTATTTCTTCGCATCATACATGAATTGCTCAGGTTCAATATCTGCGGCGCCGGAGGCCTTGCATCCGTCGCTCTGGCTTGCCTCGCAGCTGGCGCGTAGCGACACGCGCTGCATCGATACCGGCCATCCCACGCTGTCGGCCCAGTTGCCGGGCGGCGGCTGGCCGACCGGGACGCTCGTCGACCTGCTGCTGCAACAGCCCGGCATCGGCGAGATGCGCCTGCTGCGTCCCGCGCTGGCGGCCGTGGCGCAGCGGCGCATCGTGCTGCTGCAGCCGCCGCATCCGCCCCAGGCGCTGGCCATGGCGGCGCTCGGGGTGCCGCCCTCGCAACTGATCTGGCTGCGCGCGACCCGCACGGCGGACGCGTTGTGGGCCGCGGAACAAGTGCTGCGCAGCGGCAGTTGCGGCGCGCTGCTGTTCTGGCAGAACAATATCCGCGCCGACAACCTGCGCCGCCTGCACCTGGCCGCGCAGGCGGGGGAAACCCTGTTCTTCATGATGCGTCCGCTGGCGGCCGGGCAGGACGCCTCGCCGGCGCCGCTGCGCCTGTCCCTGCGGCCGCAGGCGGGCGGCATCGAGATCGGTTTCGTCAAACGCCGCGGGCCGCAGCGTGACGCGACGCTGTTCCTTCCCTTGAACTCTTACCTGCCCAATCGCCATGCGCCTGTGGATCGCACTGCACCTGCCCCGGTTGCCGCTGGAGGTGTTCACACCGAGCTGGTCCACTGACACGGGCACTGACGTTGGCACCGTGGTACTCGAGCAGGAGCGCGTACTGGTGGCCTCGCCATACGCGCAGGACGCCGGCGTGCGCACCGGCATGCGCCGCGGCGGCGTGCTGATGCTGCTGCCGGACGCGCGCATCCACGAGCGGGCGCCGGCGCAGGAGGCGGACGCGCGCCAGGCGGTGGCGCTGGCCCTGCTGCAATACACGCCGCAGGTCGCGGAAGGGGAGGAATCGACCTTGCTGATGGACGTGGGCGCGAGCCTGCGCCTGTTCGGCGGCATCCGCGCGCTGTGCCGGCGCGTGCGCGCCAACGTGCGCGCGCTGGGCTTCACGGCCTCGCTCGCGTGCGCGCCCACCGCGCGCGGCGCGTGGCTGCTGGCGCGCGCGAATGCAGGCCGCGCCGTCCGCATGGAAGCGCTGCTGCGCCGGCTCGACCGGCTGGCCGTACTCCTGATGCCGCCGGCCCGGCCGTACGCCGCGTGGTTCGACGGCATCGGCTGCCACACGCTGGGCGACCTGCGCCGCCTGCCGCGCCCCGGCCTGCAGCGGCGCTGCGGCCGCGAGCTGCTCGACCTGCTCGACGCCGCCTACGGTCTCGTGCCGGAACTGTACGAGTGGATCGCGCCGCCGGAAACTTTCCGCGCGCGCCTGGAACTGTACGACCGCATCGACGACGCCGACCTGCTGCTGGCGGGCGCGCAATGCCTGCTGCTGCAGCTGACGGGGTGGCTGTGTGCGCGCCAGCTGGCGGTGGAGCGCATTACCCTGCAGCTGGAGCATGAACGGGGCCGCGTCGCGCGCCCGCCGACCAGCGTCGAGGTCGTGCTGGCCGAACCGACGTGGCGCGACGAGCACCTCGTGCGCCTGCTGAAGGAACGCCTGGGCCGGCTGACGCTGGAGGCGCCCGTGATCGGCCTCGCGCTGGAAGCGTTGCAGGTGCGGCCGATGGCGCCGCCGAACGCGTCGCTGTTCCCCGAGCCGGGTGGCAGCGAGGAAGACCGCATGCGCATGCTGGAACTGCTGGCCGCGCGCCTGGGCCCGGAAAACGTCCTGCAACCGCTGCCGCTGGCCGACTACCGCCCGGAACAGGCCAACGTCTGGGTGCCGGTGCAGCAAAAGGTCAGCGCCAGGGCCCGCAATGCGCAACTGCCGCCCGACGTCCTGAGCCTGCCGCGTCCCACGTGGCTGCTGGCGCGGCCGATCGCGCTGCTGATGCGCGATCACCGGCCGTTCTATGGCTCACCGCTGCGGATGGCGTCGAATCCGGAGCGTATCGAGGCCGGCTGGTGGGATGGGCCGGAGACGCGCGACTATTTCATCGCCGAGGGACTCGATCACACGTTGTACTGGGTGTATCGGGAGCGGGTCGGCATGGGCGAGGATGGGCCGAAGTGGTTCTTGCACGGGTTGTTCGGGTGAGAAAAATTTTTTATGGTGGACCGCAACTTTCAGGCTGCCGTCGGCGAACTGGGGGGGTAGGGCGATAAGAGGATCGCCAACCAACCTTTCAAGGAGTTCACAATGGCACGATTCGGCACCTATCTGGCACAAGCGGCAACCATCCTGGCATTTTCGGCATCCCATGCGCTCGCCGCCTTGCCGGAAGGCGCGAAAGCCCCCGATTTCCGATTACAGGCCGCGCTTGCCGGCAAGCCGATGACGTTCTCGCTGGCGCAAGCATTGCGCCAGGGGCCTGTCGTGCTGTATTTCTTCCCCGCCGCATTCACGCAGGGCTGCACGCTGGAAGCGCATGCGTTCGCCGAAGCGACGGATGATTTCAGGAAGCTGAATGCGACGGTGATCGGCGTTACCGCGGGCAATGCCGACCGCGTCGCCGAGTTTTCGAAACTCGAATGCCGCGACAAGTTCGCGGTGGCGGCCGATCCCGGCGCCAAGGTGGCCGGGGAATACCAGACCCAGTTCAAGACCAAGGGCGGCACCCTGCTGTCCGAGCGCACCTCTTTCGTCATCGCACCCGACGGCAGGATCCTGCTCAGCTACACGGATGCCAACCCCGAACAGCACATCAGGAAAACCATGGATGCCGTCAAGGCCTGGCATGACGCGGCCAAATGAACATGAGCATGAGCATGCCCGCGACCCTGGCCGCCGCCTTCCTGGGCGGGCTGATTCTCAACCTCATGCCCTGCGTCTTTCCGGTCATCTCGCTGAAAGCGTTCGGTCTCATCCGTCATGTCCACGACCGGCGCGCGGCGCGGGTGGAGGGACTCGCGTTCCTGGCAGGCGTCGTGGTCACCATGCTCCTGCTGTGCGCCACGCTGTTGGCGGCACGGGCCGGTGGCGCCGCCGTCGGGTGGGGCTTCCAGTTGCAGTCGCCGGTATTGATTGCCACGCTGGCGCTCGTCATGCTCGCCCTGGCGCTCAACATGATGGGCGTGTTCGAGATCGGACTGGCCGCGCAGCGTCTCGGTAACCTCTCCGGCTCCCGCTCGGGGCCGCTCGGGGCCGCGTTGACCGGTGCGCTGGCGATCGTCGTGGCGACGCCGTGCACCGCGCCGTTCATGGCGGGCGCCGTCGGCGCCGCGCTGCTGCGTCCACCGGCCGAGGGCGTGGCGATTTTTCTTGCGCTGGCGCTGGGCTTTGCCGCGCCTTTCACCGTCGTGGCGCTCGTACCGGCCTGCGCGCGGCTCTTGCCGAAGCCCGGTGCGTGGATGGCGACGCTCAAGCACGTGCTGGCGTTCCCGATGCTGGGCGCGGCGGCATGGCTGGCGTGGGTCCTCGACCGGCAGGGAGGCTCCGCCGCACTGGGCGCGCTGCTCGCGGCGGCCGTGGTGCTGGGATTGGCCGCCTGGGTGTACGGCCTGGCACAACGGCGCCAGATTGCCGGAGTGCGTTACCGGCCGCTGCTGGGCTTTGCCGTGCTTCTTGTCGCGGGCGTGGGCGTGTCCCTGGCCGGCCTGCCGGCGACGAGCGCTGGCGGCGGCACGCTGGCACGCGCGGGGATGCCGGTCGTGTGGACACCGCACGCGGTCGCCGCGCAGCGCGGACACGGCAAGCCGATCTTCGTCAATTTCACCGCTTCCTGGTGCATCACATGCCAGGTCAACGATCGCGCGGCGTTATCCACCACGGTCGTGCAAGAGGCATTGGCCCGGACGGACACGATCTACATGGTCGCCGACTCCACCACATATAATCCGGAGATCGACCAGGCCATCAACCAGTTCGGCCGGGGAGGACTGCCCGTGTACGTCGTGTATCCGGCCGATGGGGGCGCACCGGTGCTGCTGCCGCAACTGCTCAGTCCGGATATCGTGGTGTCCGCCTTGAAAAAGGCTTCGGCAAACAAGTCTTGAACAACGCAACCGAGAACGATGCTTCGAGGGCGGCATGGCCGCAGCTCATGCTCCGCGCCCAGGACGGCGACCAGGCGGCGTACTGTCGCCTGTTGAAGGCGATCGTACCCGCCATCCGCGCGCTCGTGCGACGAAAAATTTACCAGGACGATGCGTTGGTCGAAGACGTGGTGCAGGACGTCCTGCTGACCGTCCACCGGGTCCGGCACACCTATGATCCCGATCGGCCCTTCTTGCCGTGGCTGTCCGCCATCGTCGCCGCGCGCGCCATCGACGCGCTGCGTGCGCGCGGCCGCAGGGAACATTGGGAGGTGAGCGACGACGAGGCCGTGCTCGGGCATCCGGACGAATCCGGCCCGGATGGGCAGGCGCAGCGGCAAGTGGATCATTTGCTGAGCCGTCTCCCCGCGCGTCAACGGCGGGTGGTCGAACTCGTCCATTTATCCGACATGAGCCTCGCCGACGCCGCGGCTGCCAGCAGCACGACGCTGGCGGCAGTGAAGTCCCTGCTGCACCGCGCTTTCGCCACACTTCGCCGCAACAAGGAAACCGACCATGAATAATCACGATGCCCTGATCGAACGGCTGTGCCGCGACGCGCATCCCGTGAAGCGGACCGCACCGCCCTGGCGCCGGGCGGCAGGATGGATGCTCGTGGCGCTGCCCTGCGGCTTTCTCGCCTCCCTGATCCTGCCGCAGGCACGCCCGGACTGGTCCAGCCCGGGCGCGTTGTGGGCAGGGTTATGGGTCGTGGCGTCGTTCTGCCTCGGGATGCTTGCCATCGGAACAGCCTTTGCCCTCAGCATTGCCGGGCAACGCATCAGGCACTGGCGCGGCCTTGCCGCACTGACCGCTGCCTGGTTACTGATCGGCCTGACCGGTGTGACGAATTCGCTGGACAAGATCGGACATGCCGGAGACGGGATCTATTGTTACGCCTTCCTCATGGTCGTCGGCCTGCCGATGGTCGCGATCATGGTTGCCGCGATCCGGCGCACCCGTTCGCTGCATCCGGTCCGTAGCCTGGCCGTCGCGGGCCTGGGGATCGCGGCGACGTCGCAAATGCTGCTGGGGCTGTGTCACCCGGTGGCGGGGCAATTGTTCGACCTGGCGATGCACCTGGCCGCCACCCTCACCCTCGTCGCGTTCACATCGCTCGCGGGGCGGCGCTGGGTCAGGATCTGATCTCATTTGCAGGGCCGCCTGCTCCCGTCCACGATGGCATCCATTTGCGCCTGCGTCATTACCTGGGGCATCGGCTCGGCGACAGGATTGCCGTCCGCATCGAAGCGCAGCGGTGGGCGCGGCGGCTCGTTGGGGCAGGCCGGGATGGCGCGCGGCAGCGATGCGGCCAGCGCGAACAACCGGTCGCGCAAGGGAACGCGCACGACGTTGGCATCGACCCACAACTGGTATCCGCGCCGCCCTTCGAACCAGGACAGCACCGAGACCGCCTTGCCTGACGAGGTTTCCAGGATGACGAGCCTGGCCGGCAGGCCATTGATGCGTTCCGGCTCGTCTTTCGGATCGCGCCAGCTGCGGCTGCCGTCGGCGGACATGTCGTGTTCGAACAGGGTGACCTGGTGCCCGTCCGGCATGCGGAAGCCGCGGTACAGGCGCGAGGGGATGTCGTTGACAAATTCGGCCCGGCCGCCCAGGCTCTCGAACTGCGCGAACGGCGTGTGTGCCAGGTCGACCGGCGGGAACGCCAGCTTGCGGGTGGCCCTCGCGAGCGACTGGAACCCGATGTCGTAACGATCGAGATCGATCGCGCACACCCGCTCGACACCATCCTTCTGCGTGCCGGCCGCGTGCCGGGACCGGTCGACGCTGCACTGGTAGTCCCGTACGCCGGTGCGGACGATCGAGCCGCAGGCGATGACCACGGCGACGCCGGCCACGGCCAGCAATCCGCGCCTGACGGGCGAGGGCGCGGGCGCAGGTTTCCACAGGCGCCGGCCGCCCCGGCGGATCAACCAGGCCAGCCCGAGGACCGGCAGCGCCATCGTGGCGGTCACGCGCAGGACGTCCAGCAGCGGCGCGTGCAGCCAGGCGACGCAGAACAGGACATATATGCCGCCCGCCAGCAGGACCAGGGCGTTGACGACGTGTCCGGCCGACCAGAACAGCAGACCGGCGACGCTTTTCGTACCCTCGACAATGGCGAACCGCACGGCAACCTCCCTCAATGGAACACGCAGCATAGCAACTCAACGCTCCCGAAAGCTCACGCATTCCCACCCGGGCAGGGCAATGCGTAACGTGCCGGGTGAAGCGCCATCCTGGTGTATCTTCAGGGTGGCATCTTGCCGTCCCGGCCACCGGCGTCGCGCCTTTCCAGTGAGGACATCATGGACGCATCACCTGTTCTGCCACCCTCTGCAACCGCTTTAGGTATTTCGTTCGACGGCCGCGCCTATCACTATCGGGAATACAGCTACGAGCGCATCGCGGACGCGCTCGCGTATGCACGACAGGACCGGGACAGGCCCGATTTTCGCGAAGATACGACGCCGCGCCAGTGGAAGCAATGGGCCGGTCCGACGCCGGAAGAACGGCTGCACATGGCGGCGCACGGCATCGTGTACGAACACGGACGCTATTGTTATGGCCCGTATCGCTACGACCTGTTGTCCGCCGCGCTCGCGTATGCGCAGCATGCGCCCGGGCTCGCCAGACCGGGCGGCTGACGCGTATTGCACGGCGCCTTGGCGATTTCAAACTTCTCTTTCCGGCGCCCATTACACGAAAATACATTTACGGATTTCCGGCGTGCGCGCCAAAAACAGCGCATAGTAAGCCACTTGCACGCGATCTTCAGCGATCGTCATCCTTCGAGGCAGCCATGCTGCTCCGCCCATCGAACGCCACGCGCCTCGCGCATCCCTCCGGCGTCCCATCGCATTCCCGTTACTTACTTTTTAAATAAAGGTACTCCATGTATCCATTCCCGCAATCCGTCAATCCCGCCCTCCGCTCGCACATCGACGCCCAAGTCGCTTTCTTCAACGAACTGTCCCAGGTCATGTCGCGTGCCTTCCAGCAGGCCGGCCAACTGAATATGCAGTTGAACCAGACACTGTTCGAGGAAGTCGCCAATGCCGGCCAGCGCCTGTTGACGATCGATCGCCCGGCCGACGCGATGTCGGTCGCGGCAGCGCATGCCCAGCCCGCTACCGACAAGCTGCGCGCTTACCACCACCACCTTTCGCAGCTGGCCGCGTCGACCCAGGTCGACCTGACGCGCGTCGCCGAGCAGCACGTGCAGGAGACGTCACGTACCGCCCGCGTGCTGGCCGACGACGTCACCCGCGCCGCTGCCGAAGAAACGGACAAGAGCCTGCGCCAGCAGGACGAAACCATCAGGAGCTTCCGCGATCCGTTCGAAGGCAACGGCACACGCGGCAACAAGGCCGGCGCACAATACCAGGGCAACCTGCAAAGCGGCGGTGACGAAGCCAGTGCCCGCGTCGAGGCCGAAGGTCCGGCCGGCAAAGTCAGCGCCCAGGGCAATATGCAAGGCAACCAGGCCCGCCAACCCGTGAACAAGACCCCCGGCCAGACACGTTGATACGCTTCCCGGGCCTGTGCGGCGGCGACCATCGGGTCCCGCCGCTGCGGTACCGGCATCGATGCATGGTTGTCCTTTTCGCCGTCTTCCCTTGGAACACGGCGTTTTTTATTTCACAGGCGGGGTCCAGCGCCGGGCGACGATGTTGAAGCTTACCGCGAGCTCGTCCTGCACCGCCAGCAGCCCGGCGCCCACGGCGAATGGCGTGATGCCGAAATCGGTCTGCTTCAGGCGCGCCGCGCCGCTTGCGGTCACCTGGGCCGCGTCGACCTGCACAGCGGCCGGCAGTTCCAGCCGGCGCGTCGTGCCGTGCAGCGTGATGTCCACGCGCAGGCGGCCGTCCGCCGGCAGTTCGGCATGCAGCGTCACCACCGGATAGCGCTCGGCGTCGAGCACCGGGCCGAGCATGTTCTTGCGCGTGCCTTCGACCGCTTCCGGCGACGGCGACGTGCCGATGCCCGCGTCGCGCAGCAGTTGCGGTTCGTCGATCGTGAGCTGGTCGAGGCGGAACGAGACGTCGGCACGGCCCATGCCGGGCGCGGCATAGCCGGTCAAGGTGTGGCTGGCCACGACGTGGTCATGCCCGAGCCGCGCCATCAGGCCGCCGCGGCGTACCGTCACGGCCACCAGCGAAGCGCCCGGGTCGATTGCGTAGAAGGCAGTGCCGGACGCCGCAGCCGTGCGGTACGCATCCAGGCCTGTTGCCAAGGCGGGCACCAACGGTGCCTGCGGCGCCAGGGGCTGCCCGCAGGCGGTCAGCAGCACCAGCAACGGCAGGAGGCGCCCCGGTACGTTCATGCCCGCTGTCGCAGCGCCCGCTCGATCTTCTGGTCGGTCTTGAACTGGCTGAGCGCATACACGGCCCAGATGGTGGCCGGCAGCCAGCCGATCAGCGTGATTTGCAGGATCAGGCAGATGATGCCGGCGATCGGGCGGCCGATGGTGAAAAAGGTCAGCCAGGGCAGGACCAGGGCGATGATGAGGCGCATGTTGTTCTCCTTCAGGTAAGCCTCCAGCATAACGCCTTCGCGGCCCCGAAAGCTCACGCATTTCCACCCGCGGAACGCGATTTCGAGCAAAGATTGCCGGCTTGTTCCACAATGCGCACTGCAACGAACACGGAACCATCATGCTCACCGAACGTATCGACTTTCCCGGCCCCCACGGCAAGCTCTCCGCCAAGCTGGACGCCCCCACCGGCACGCCGCGCGCCTACGGCATCTTTGCCCACTGCTTCACCTGCAGCAAGGACGTGCTGGCCGCCACCTTCATCTCGCGCGGCCTCGCGAGCTTGGGCGTGGCCGTGCTGCGCTTCGACTTCGCCGGCCTCGGGGCCAGCCACGGCGATTTTGCCGACACCAATTTTTCGTCCAACGTCGAAGACCTCGTCGCGGCCGCCGACACCATGCGCGCGAAATTCGCGGCGCCGCAGCTCCTGATCGGTCACAGCCTGGGCGGCGCGGCCGTGCTGGCGGCGGCCCAGCGCGTGCCGGAAGCGAAGGCCATCGTGACGATCGCGGCGCCCAGCGATCCGCATTACGTCGTGAACACGCTGCTGGGCGAGCACCTCGACACGATCGCGCAACTGGGCGAGGCACGGGTAAAACTGGCCGGGCGCGATTTCAACATCCGCCAGCACTTCGTCGAAGACGCCGGCCGACACCGGCTGCATGAGAAGATCGCGACCCTCGGCCGCGCGCTGCTCGTGATGCACGCGCCGCAGGACGACACCGTCAGCATGGACAACGCCACCCGCATCTTCGAGCTGGCGCAGCATCCGAAGAGTTTCATCTCGCTCGACGGCATGGACCACCTGATCACGCGGCGCGAGGATGCCGCGTACGTGGCCGGCGTCATCTCGGCGTGGAGCGCGCGCTATCTCGACGGGAGCGGCGCATGATCGGGTTCGAACGGCGGCGCGACCGCTTCGATTTTTTCGACCGCATGGAAAGCCCGGCGGTCAACCTGTGCTTCACGCTCGACGTGCCCGATTTCCGGCCGTGGTGCAAAGCGCAGGGCTTGGCGCCGTTCCACGTGATGCTGTGCGCCGTGCTGCGCGCGGTGCTGAAGGTGGAGAACTTCCGCTACCGCATCGTGGAAGGTAAGGTCATCCGCATCGACCGCCTGGTGCCGTCGTTCACCGTGATGAACCAGTACGGCGACCTGAATTTCGCGCAGTTCGACTGGTCCGACGACGTGCGCGAATTCGTCGCGCGCGGCATGGCGGCGCGGGAAGAGGCGTCGACCATGACGGAGCTGAACGTCAAATACCGCACGATGTCGCCGCGCGACGCGAAGGACCAGGTGTTCGTCACCTGCATGCCGTGGCTCGATTTCACCTCGATCCAGCATCCGATGGCGTCTATCGCCGCGCCGGACATCCCGTCGTTCGCGTGGGGCCGTTTCCGCGACGGGCCGGACGGCCTGCAGCTGCCGTTCTCCGTGCAGGCGCATCACGGGTTCGTCGACGGTTGGCACATCCACCTGCTGGGGCGCCAGGTGGCGGAAGAGCTGGTGGAGATCATCCGCTGAACGCGATGCCGTCGTTCCCGCCTGCGCGGGGATGACGACTCGAAGTCACGCGCATCTTAATCTCCGCCGCACCCACCTCCGCAGCTGCTGCCGCAACCGCTGCCACCGTCGCCCCCGCCGCCGTCGCCGCCGCCGCCGTCGGCGCAGGCGTCGCCACCGTCCGCGAAGGCCATGCCGCCGCAGGAACCCCCGTCGGCGGTGGCTTCACGCCCGCCCAGGTGGGCGGCCAGCAGGTGCCGGTCGACGACGCCCGCCGCAACCAGCACCGTCAGCGCCAGTTCCGGATGCGGCCGTGCGCGCCACATGCCGCGCCCACGTTCGTTCAGGCGCGCGTGGACGATCTCGCCGGCGCGGCTCCAGTAACCGTGCCCGCCCGGCATGCGGAGTTGCGCGTCCAGGCCGAACAGCGCGGGCAGGCGCATGCTGCGCGGTTGGATGCCGTCGCGTTCACGGCAGGCCGCGAACGTGTGCAGCAGGGCGTTCCCGGCGAGCGCCGCCCGTTCGACGTGCGGCACGGCCACGCCGAAGTGGCGCAGGCAGAAGCGTTCCAGCGAGGCGGGATTCCAGCGCAGCCACGCGTGCCACACGGAGTCCGCCGCCTCCGACGGTAGCGCGCAGGGCCGGCCGCTGTGCCGGACCGCGTCGAAGAAGCGCAGCAGGCCTTCCGCCGCACGGGTATAAAAAAAGGCATCCGTCCGGATGCCTTCGTATTCGCGTGGGGCGCTCGCGCGCCATTGACTCTCCAGTCCCGCCGGCAGGTCCGCAAGTGCGGCCTGCCAGGGCGAGGTGCGCCGCAGCCGTGCGGCGCGCAGTTCTCGGATCCATTTCATGTTGCCCCCCTGTTTGTTGTTGTCGGCAGGTCCAGCTTACGGGGCAAATATGACAGTTTGATGACCTACTTCAGGGCCGAGAAGATCGTCGTCAAACGGTCCTTCGTGCCCTCGATACGTTCCAGGCGCGGATAGCGCAGGCCGCCGCGGTAGTCGAGCGAGATCGTGCGCAGCACGTTGCCCTTCCTGACGAGCAGACGAATGGGTTTGCCGTCCTTCGCATCCTTGACCGCGGCCTTCAACAGTTCCGGCTTGTAAACGCGGTCGCCCACGGCCATGACGGTCGTGTTGGCGGCCAGGCCCGCGCGGAAAGCCGGGCCGTCCCACACGACGTTGCGCACGGCGCCGTCCTGCGTGACCGTGAAGCCGAGCGAGTACGTCAGGTCCAGCACCTTGTTGCGGTCGTCCACACCCTTGAGGTAGTCCGTCGGCGTGTCCGTGTAGACCAGCTTCCAGCCGGCGCGGGCGAGGCCGTCCAGCGGGGCGCCCGGGCCGTGGCCGTCCAGCTTCGCGCGCAGGAAAGGCGCCCAGTCGTACGGCTGGACTTGATTGAGCGTCGCGACGACGTCGTCGAACGTGTAGAAAGCGGGCAGGTGGCTGCCGTTGTTCACGCTGTAGAAGGCGCGCGCGAAATCGTCCAGCGAGCGCTTGTCGCCCGACAGTTCGCGGATGCGCGTGTCGACGTCCAGCCAGATCAGCATGCCCTCGACGTAGTAATCCTCGCTGCGCTGCCAGTTCGGCCAGCCCAGGCCGCGGCGCGCGTTGAGGATCGGGTCGTAGACCGTGTCCTGCACGGCGCGCCACGCGCGGCCCGCGACGCTGTCGTAGCGCGCGGCGCTCGCGGCCAGCGCGTCGCGCGCGCCGGCGGCCGAGACGAGGCCGGAACGCGCGGCCAGCACATTGCCCCAGTACTGCGTCTGCCCCTCGTACACCCACAGAAGCTCGTTGTCCATCGGGGTGTTGAAGTTGGGGACGTTCTGGCCGGCCGGGCGGCGGAACTTGCCGTTCCACGAGTGCGTGTATTCATGCGGGAGCAGGTCGCGTCCGGTCTCGCTCTTGGCCCAGTCGGTGAAATAGCCCGGCTTGACGCCGTTCTCGCTGGACTGGTGGTGCTCGCGGCCGATGCCGCCGAATTCGTCGGACAGCGCGAACAGGAAATCGTAGTGGTCGTAGTGATACGAACCATACAGTTTATACGCTTGTTGCACGAGCGCGCGGTGCGCCGCGATCTGCTCGGGCTTCGCTTCCAGGCTTTCCGGGCTGTCGGCGAACACGTTCAGGCGGACGGGCACCTTGCCGCCCGGGTCGAGGTCGAAGCGCTTGCTGTAGCGGCCCGCGAACAGCGGCGAATCCATCAGCGTCTCCAGGTCGCTCGACTTGAAATGCACGTCGTCGCCGGCGCGGTTGTCCGTCTCCAGCGCGGTGGCGTACTGCCAGCCCGCGGGCAGCTTCAGGTTCGCCTGCACGTTGATGCCGCGCGCGACGTAGCCGGCCGGGTACAGGGTCGTCGAGATCCACTGCACGCCGAGGATATCGTCCGTCATCGTGATGCGGCCCTGGCCCGGCTCCAGCGGCGACAGGTACTGGTATTCGGCCTCCAGGCTCGTCGCGCCCTCGGGGACGGTCAGGTGGAACGCGTATACCTGCACCGGGTCGCGCTTCCATTCGACCGGCTTGCCGTTCGCCGTGAACTTCAGGCCCGCCAGCTGCGTGATCGGGCCGTTCGGGCCGTGGTTCGCGGGCAGCCATTGCGGATACAGCAGGGTGAGCGGGCCGGGCTTCACGGGAATCGTCATGTGCATGCGGAAGACCTGCTGCGACAGATCGGTCGCGTCGACGTTCAACACGATGGTGCCGGGGTAGGGCTGGTCGAGTGGGGCAGGCACGTCGGCATGTGCCGGGAAGGCCAGCGCCAGCGCGAGCGCGGCAGCTGAAACGGACGAAGCAAACTTGGAAGCGGTCATTGGTTGAAACCCTGGCGGAGAGACATAAACGGCCGAGTGTAGCACTGCGCAATCGGCCGAGATTCCACCGGGCAGCGATCAAAACAAAATTTTAAAACAGGCCTTAAAAAATATATTTTGTACGCCTTGAAAAGCTGGAAGGTGGCCATTAGATTGGTTCCAACGGATGCTCACGATGAGGTCCGTCAACTTATCGCTTGTACTTTTTAGAGGATATCGAATCATGCGTACTTTTGACCTGTCCCCCCTGTATCGTTCCGCAATCGGCTTCGACCGCCTGGTGAACCTGCTCGAGCAACGCGCCGAAAGCGCGCCGAGCTACCCGCCGTACAACATCGAACTGGTGTCGGAAGACAAATACCGCATCGTGATGGCGCTCGCCGGTTTCACCCGCAGCGAAATCGAGATCACCTCCGAACGCGACACCCTGCTCGTGACCGGCCGCAAGCAGAAGGATGACGTGCAGCGCACCTTCCTGCACCGCGGTATCGCCCAGCGCGATTTCGAACAGCGCTTCCAGCTGGCCAACCACGTGAAGGTCGTCAGCGCCGGCTTCGACAACGGCATCCTGACCATCGAACTGGTGCGCGAAGTGCCCGAAGCATTCAAGCCGCGCAAGATCGCGATCGCCGATGCCAACGGCAACACCGACAACGTGCAAGTGCTGGAACAACCGGGCCAGCAACAGCACGCCGCGTAATCGCGTCGTCACCCTCGAATAAAAGGCGCTCCGGCGCCTTTTTTCTTGGCTGTGTTCGCGGCAATTCGGTAACCCGCTCGTCCAGCCGGGCTGGCCCACGCCGGCCGCGTCGTGCCGCCGGGCGCGCGCCGCATCGCGACGACCGGGGAGAGTAGACCGCAAACGTGGATAAATGCCACGGCTTGCAGTATGCTTGGGCCCAAAAACCAGACCAACCGGGGAGACAAGTGTCAACCATCAAGGACGTGGCCCGCATGGCCGGAGTCGGCCTGGGCACCGCATCGCGCGTCGTGCGCGGCAAGGGATCGGTGTCGCAGGCCAAGATGGAACGCGTGCAGAAGGCCATCGCCGCACTCGGCTACCGGCCGTCGCACGCGGCGCGCTCACTCCTCTACGGCACGTCGCGCATGATCGGCGTGTACATCCCCCTGTTGTCCGGCACCTTCTACACGTCGATCCTGCAGATCATCGACACGGAACTGCGCGGCGCCGGCATGCACATGATGGTGGCGTTCGGCGTCAGCCGCGAGGACGAGCGGCGCCAGGCCATCGACGGTGTCAACTTCCTCATCGAGCGCGGGTGCGACGGCGTCGTCCTCTTCACGTCGCCGCTCACCGAGGAGGACCTCGCCGCGCTGGGGCCCAAGCGCGAGCGCGTGGTGGCCCTGAACGACAGCTTCGACGGCATGCCCGGCCAGTGCTTCACGGTCGACCACAAGCTCGGCGGCCGGCTGGCGGCGCGGGCGCTGCTCGATCATGCGCACCGCGACATCGCCGTCATCGCCGGGCCCTGCACCGCCGCCGACAACGTCGACCGCATCGCCGGCTTCATGGACGAACTGGCCGGGGCGGGCATCGCCATGGACGACATCTGGATCTCGGAACGCGACTTTTCCTCGGCCGAGGGACGGGCCGCCGCGATGGAACTGGTGGCGTCCGGGCGGCCGTTCACCGCGCTGTTCTGCGCCAACGACGAGATGGCGCTCGGCGCGCTGTCGTACTTCCACGAAGCGGGCATCCGCGTGCCGCAGGACGTGTCCGTGATCGGCTACGACGACGCGCCCGCCGCCGCGTATTCGGCGCCGCGCCTGACGTCCGTGCACATCCCCTGGCGCGAGATGACCAGGAACGGCATCGCCGAGCTGCTCAACCTGTGCTACGGCTTCAACCGCCCCGTCACGCGCACCTTCCCCGTCAGCGTGAGCCTGCGCGCTTCGCTCGCGAAAACGGCGAAACGCAGGCGCTCTCCAGCTTAAGGGACGTCTAAGACTGCTGCGCCAATATACTCCCTACGAAAAGAGCAGTTTTCAGAACCACTTTTTCCAATCTGGGAGCACGTCGATGTCTAACCACGGTAACGTTACTGCCATCACCGCAAAACGTCTCACGCTGGCCCTGTGCGCGGCCGGTGTCATTGGCGGCGCGGTCGGCGCGATCGCAGTCGAACACAATAACGCCTTGGCCGCCGCCGCAGCGGCCGCCACTGGCGCACCCAACCCCGCCGCCACCCCGGCTCCCTTGGCGGCCACGCCGGCACCCGTGGCCGGCAATCCTGCCAGCGTGGCCCTGCCGGACTTTACCAAGATCGTCTCGCACAACGGCCCGGCCGTCGTGAACATCCGCGTCGTCGGTACGACCAAGGTGTCGCAGCGCCAGATGCCGCAGTTCGACGAGGACGATCCGTTCTTCGAATTCTTCCGCCGCTTCCAGCCGCAGCAACCGCGCGGCGGCAACGGGCGCGGGGAACTCGTTTACGGCGCCGGATCGGGCTTCATCGTCAGCCCGGACGGCGTCATCCTGACGAATGCGCACGTGGTGCGCGATGCCGACGAAGTCACGGTCAAGATGCAGGACCGCCGCGAATACCGCGCGAAAGTCCTCGGCTCCGACCCGCGCACCGACGTCGCCGTGCTGAAGATCGATGCGAAAAACCTGCCCGTCGTCCCACTCGGGAACACGCGCAACCTGCAGGTCGGCGAATGGGTGCTGGCGATCGGTTCGCCGTTCGGCCTGGAGTCGACCGTGACGGCCGGCGTCGTGAGCGCGAAAGGCCGCACCATCGACAACAACGGCGTGCAGTTCATCCAGACGGACGTCGCGGTCAACCCGGGTAACTCGGGCGGCCCGCTGTTCAACACGCGCGGCGAGGTCGTCGGCATCAACTCGCAGATCTTCAGCCAGACGGGCGGCTACCAGGGCCTGTCGTTCGCGATCCCGATCGACGTCGCCGTGCGCATCAAGGACCAGATCGTCGCGACCGGCAAGGTGCAGCACGCGAAGCTGGGCGTCAGCCTGCAGGACGTCGGCCAGAGCTTCGCCGATGCGTTCAAGCTGCAGTCGCCGGACGGCGCGCTCGTGGCGAACGTGGAGCGCGGCAGCGCGGCCGAGAAGGCCGGCCTCAAGGCGGGCGACGTGATCCGCAAGGTCAACGGCCAGGCCCTGATTTCGGGCGGCGACCTGTCGGCCATCGTGGCGATCGCCAAGCCGGGCGACAGGCTGGCGATGGACGTCTGGCGCGAAGGCAAGGAGATGCAGGTGACCGCGACGCTGGCCAGCGCCAAGGCGGATCCGGCCAGCCGCGACAACCTCGCCGGCATCGACGGCGGCGCCAAGCTGGGCCTGGCCCTGCGTCCGCTGGATCCCGCCGAGCGCAGCCAGGTCGGCGTCGCGGCGGGTCTCGTGGTCGAGGATGCGGGCGGCGCGGCGGCCGTGGCCGGCGTGCAGCCGGGCGACGTCGTGCTGGCCGTGAACGGCAAGCCGGTGGCGTCGGTGGCCCAGGTGCGCGACGTGGTGAAGAAGTCCGCCAAGTCGGTGGCCTTGCTGGTTCAGCGCGGGGATGAGAAGATCTTCATCCCGGTGCCGATCAGCTGATGGATCGTAACGTCTGATATCGGCACTGGTTTCAAAGAATCGGGGGATTGGATGCGGCTGCTGCTGGTGGAAGACGATACGATGATCGGCGAAGTAGTGCTCGACCTGCTGAGGGCCGAGCACTACGCCGTCGACTGGGTCAAGGATGGCGAGATGGCCGACACGGCCCTCATGCAGAACCAGAACTACGACCTCGTCGTGCTCGACCTGGGCCTGCCCCGCAAGGACGGGCTCGAGGTCTTGCGTGCGATGCGCGCCCGCAAGGACCGCACGCCGGTGCTGGTCGCCACGGCGCGCGACGCCGTCTCCCAGCGTATCGCCGGGCTCGATGCCGGCGCGGACGACTACGTCCTCAAACCCTACGATCTCGACGAACTGCTGGCGCGCATCCGCGCGCTGCTGCGGCGTGCCGCCGGGCGTGCCGAGCCCATTTTCGAGTACAAGAACATCGCCGTGAATCCCGCCACGCGCGAAGTGCTGGTCGACGGCCAGCCGGTCGTGCTGTCGGCGCGCGAATGGGCCGTGCTGGAAGCGCTCGTCGCGCGTCCCGGCGCCGTGCTGTCGCGCGCCCAGCTCGAGGAAAAGCTGTACAGCTGGCGCGACGAAGTGTCCAGCAATGCGGTCGAGGTCTATATCCACGGCCTGCGCAAGAAGCTGGGCAGCGACTTGATCCAGAACGTGCGCGGCGTGGGCTACATGGTCCCGAAGGTGTGAAGGATTCCGCATGAAAGTCCGGGTCACGCATTCCCTGCGCGGGCGATTGCTGTGGTTCCTGCTGGCGGCGATCACCATCGCGGCCGTCGCGCAGGCGTCCATCGCGTATCGCACGGCCCTCAACGACGCCGACCAGATCTTCGACTACCACATGCAGCAGATGGCGCTGTCGCTGCGTTCGCGCGTGCCGCTGACGAGCACCGAGACCGCCGACGCCGACACCCCGATCAGCGGCAACGACGACCTCGTCGTGCAGGTCTGGTCGCCGGACGGCGTGCGCGTGTTCCGCAGCGCGTCGCACGCGCACCTGCCGCAGCGCGCCGTGCTGGGCTTTTCCAACGTGCGCGCGAACGGCACCACGTACCGCATCTTCTCGATCCAGACCGATAACCAGACCGTGCAGGTCGCGCAGGATCTCGCCGTGCGGCGCAGCATGGCCAGTAATCTCGCGCTGCGCACGCTGGGGCCGATCGCCGTCATGATGCCGATCCTGATGCTGGTCGTGTGGTGGGTCGTGAGTGGCTCGCTGGAACCCGTCGCGCGCGTGCGCAAGCAGGTGGCGTCGCGCCAGGCGGACGATCTGTCGCCCGTGTCCGAGGCCGGCCTGCCGGACGAGGTGCGCCCGCTCGTGCAGGAATTGAATTTGCTGTTCGGCCGCGTGCGCACGGCGTTCGACGCCCAGCAGCATTTCGTCGCCGACGCCGCGCACGAGTTGCGCACGCCGCTCGCCGCCCTGAAGCTGCAGGTGCAGAGCCTGGAGCGCTCGGACAGCCCGGACGCGAAGCGCGTCGCCGTCTCTCGCCTGACGGCCGGCATCGAACGCGCGACGCGACTGGTCGAGCAGCTGCTCGTGCTGGCGCGCCAGGAAGCGAGCGTCGCGGGCGGCGCGCCGCGCCAGCCGGTCGACATCGCCGGCGCGGCCAGGCGGGCCGTCGCGGAACTGGCCGGCGTCGCGGCCGTGAAGCAGATCGATCTCGGCCTGCCGCGCGCGGACAGCGCCGCAGTGGAAGGGCAGCCGGACGCGTTGATGATCCTGCTGCGCAACCTCATCGACAATGCGATCAAGTACACGCCGGAGGGCGGCACGGTCGATGTGTCGGTGGTGGCGGAACACCGCGGCGTGACCGTGACCGTGGAAGACAGCGGCCCGGGCATCCCGCCGGCGGAGCGCGAGCGCGTGTTCGACCGCTTTTATCGCGTGCCGGGCAGCGACGCGAAGGGCAGCGGGCTCGGTCTCGCCATTATCAAGTCGATCGCGGAGCGGCATGGCGCGACGCTGGCGCTGGGCGAATCGAAGCGGCTGGGCGGACTCGAAGCGACCGTCACGTTCCCGGTGTGACGGCTTGGTACAGCCGGATGTTCGCCCCGTTGCCTTCGATGGTCTGCACCAGCCGGTAGCGATTGGCGAGTTCCTTCATCACGATCCCGTCCGGATCGTACAGATTCGCCAGCCGCTCGATCAGCCACACGCGCGGATGTCCGGCCGTCAGCGCGCGGATCCGCGCGACGTCTTCGGGCGCGATGTTCGGCGCGCCGGAGTTGCCCGTGTAGGTGCGCGCCAGGTGCAGCGCTGGGAAGGGGCCCGGCAGATAGGCGACGGCCGGTCCCGACTTCATGTAGTAGGTAACGGGCATCTGCACTTCGTTCGGGAACGCGAGCACGACGTCGCCCGGCCGGCTGTCGCGCGCCACCTGCGCCAGCATCCCGCGCCAGTCTTCCGTGTGTGAGCGATAAAAGCCAAGCACCGCATGGGCCGACAGCGCCAGCACGACGGCGACGGCGGGCAGCCGCCAGCGCGACGGCAGCCGGACGACGCCCAGCGCCGTCAACACCATCCCCAACGGCCCGAGCCACAGGAACAATCGCGACAGGAACACCGGCTTCACAACATAGCTGTAGCCGGCGAGCGCGAGGATCGGCAGCACGAGCACGCACGCGAGCAGCCAGAAATGGGCGCGCGCCCGCTGCCACAACCACGCGAAGCCCAGCAGCACGAGCAGCGCGACGGGGTAGTGCAGCACCTGTCCGCCGCTGATGACGGTCCACGCCGCGGTGACGTTACGCGGCGTAAAACGGATCCAGTACGCCAGGTGCGCCATCGCCGCGTTCTGCTTGATCAGCATCGGCACGAACGGCGACCACACGAGCAGTGCGCCGATGCCGGCTGCAGCCACGGCCAGGATCTGCGGGCGGCGCGGGCCGGGCGTGCCTGCCAGCAGCGCGATCGTCATCCCCGTCCACATCCCCAGCGCGGCAAACACGCCCGTGTTGTGCAGCCACATCGTCAGGCCGGTGCTGACGGCAAGGCCGGTCATCCAGCACCACCGGCGGGGATCTGGTCGCACGAAGGACAGTACCAGCATGCCGGCAAAGAACACGGCCAGCGACCCGGCCAGCGCCTGGATTGCGTACGGCCTGGCCTGTTGCGCATACTGGATGCTGGCCGCGTTCACGGCAAGGAGCAGGGCGGCGAGCAGCGCGACGCGCTCCGCCTTCGCGCCGAGCCGCGCCCAGCGCGCGCCGGCGGGCAGCGCGAACACGGTCAGCACGCTGGCGAGGACGGACAGGCTGCGCAGCGCCGCCTCGTGCGTGCCGAACAGCGCGGTCCAGCCCTTGAGCAGGGTGTAGTAAAAGGGCGGATGCGTCTCGTACAGCGGCACGCTCGTCCACAGTTCGCGCAGCGGGACGGCGGCGAACCACGCGCTGTACGTCTCGTCCAGCCATAGCGAGCGGCCGGCCAGGGTCGGCAGGCGCAGCAGCAGGGCGAGGCCTGTCACGAGCAGCGCCAGCGTCCAGAAGCGGGCCTGCGGAATGTCGCGCCCGCGTGGTGCGGCGGTCGACAGGGGCGTCAGCGGGCCTTGCTGGCTTGAAATGTCCATAGCGAGTTCACGACATAGGTGACGCACAGCAGCGTGCCCGTCACGAGGACCTGGGCCAGGCGATAGTCGAGGCGCGCGCCGTTCACGAGCACGGCCATCGCGGCGCCGTTGAGGGCGGCGGCGACGCCGGCCGTCGCGAAGAAGCGCGCGGCCGTGCGCCAGGCCAGGTGCGAGTGCGCGTGTCCGCGGAAGGTAACGGCCGCATTCAGCACGAAGTTGATGACGGCCCCGACCAGGGCGCCGATGATGGACGCCGGCACGGGCGCCAGCACGCCCAGCGACACGGCCGTGACCAGGAAGGTGTAATGCCCGGCCGTCCCGGCGGCGCCGACTGCGGCGTACATCAGGAAGCGGGCCACGCCGCCGCGTTCAGGCATGGGCCATCGCCTTTTCGTAGCGCTTGCGCACGAGGTACACGGGCCGCCCTTTCGACTCCAGGTAGATGCGGCCCACGTACTCGCCGAGCACGCCGATGCCGATCAGCTGGATGCCGCCGAGCAGCAGGATCGCGGTCGCCAGTGACGCATAGCCGGGAACGTCGACGCCGTACAGCATCGTGCGGATGACGAGCCAGAACGCGCGCGTCAGCGCGAAGATTGCCACGGAGACGCCCAGGTAAGTCCAGATGCGCAGCGGCAAGGTCGAAAAGCTGGTGATGCCTTCCAGCGCAAAATTCCACAGCTTCCAGCCGGAAAACTTGGTCTTCCCCGCCGCGCGCGGCGCACGCTTGTATTCGACGATGGCCGTCTTGAAGCCGACCCACGCGAACAGGCCCTTCATGAAGCGGCACGATTCCGGCAGCGTCTTCAAGGCGTTGGCCACGTTACGGGTGAACAGGCGGAAGTCGCCGACGTTTTCCGGGATCGGCAGGTCGGCCATGTCGTTGTGGATGCGGTAGAAAAATTGCGCGGTCCATTTCTTCAGCGGCGAATCGGACTCGCGGTCGGCCCGCTTGGCCAGCACGACGTCATAGCCTTCACGCCATTTCTCGACCAGCTTGCCGATGACCTCGGGCGGATCTTGCAAATCAGCATCGAACGGGACGATGAGGTCGCCGCGTGCTTCGAAGATGGCAGCCGTCAGCGCCGCCTCCTTGCCGAAATTGCGCGTGAGGTCGACGACGCGCACGCGCGCATCCGCGTGGGCGTAGGCGATGAGGGAGTCGAGCGTGCGGTCGCGGCTGCCGTCGTTCACGCACAGGATCTCGAAGCGGATGTTCGGAATGCGTTCGAGTTCCGGGATCACGCCGCTGAAGAAATGCGGGATCATCTCCTGCTCGTTGTAGAACGGCACGACGAGCGACAGCAGGGGCGGGGCTGGCGGGCCGACAGTCACCTTGTCGGGAACTATGGTTTCGTTGGGGAAGCTCATATCGATCCGTCGACAATCTGGTTATGCATCAGCGATGAAACATAACACAGGTTGGACGGACTCGATTTTTCGTTTCGCGTGCGTTACGCGACGATGCTTGGGAGATGCGTTCAGTTCGCTGTGGAATCGTCGTTGTAAACGTCGTCCCCGCGAAGGCGGGGACCCAAGTTCTGCATGCGTTGCGGCGGCTCATGTAAACTTGGATCCCCGCCTGCGCGAGGATGACGGTATTTCAGGTGCGCGTAAGTTTTAGAACTTGTGCGACAGACGCGCGAAATAAGCCGCGCCGTTCAGGCCGAACTGCACGCTTTCGTACTTGAAGCCGTTATCCGTCTCATCCGGATTCTGCTGGGTCGGATGCACGTTGAAGATATTGGTGCCGCCAACGGTCAGCTTGGTCTTCTCGGTGAATGACCAGGTGAACGCGAGGTCGGCCGACGTCTTGGCCTTGTAATACTGGTTCGGCACCGGCGGCCCGGAGAACGTGCCCAGCGTCTGCGGACCGTAGTGGATGATGCGGAAGTCCGATTCCAGCTGGCCCAGCGTGTAGTCGAAGTCCAGCGTGGCCTTGCGGCGCGGGCCGCCCTGCTCGATGAACAGGCGCTCGCGTTCGGACAGCAGCACGTCCTCGTAGCCGGCCAGCGCGGCCGGGGCGTGCACGCCCGTCACTTCGGTCTTGCTGAAGTTCATGGCGAGATACGTGGCCAGCTTGCCGGCGCCCAGGTTCGTGCGGTGCGACGCGGTCAGGTCCAGGCCGCGCGTGCGCGTGTCGACGGAATTCACGAAGAACTGCGCCTGGCCCACGCCGAGGTTCTGCAGGATGGCGCCGAGGGCCGGGTAGTTGTCGGCGTCGAAGCGGCCCGACAGCACGATGCGGTTGTCGATCTGGATGTGGTACAGGTCGGCCGTGACGGAGATGGCTTTCGTCGGCGTCCACGTCGCGCCCAGCGTGTAGCTCTTCGATTTCTCTTCATGCAGCTTCGGGATGCCGGCCGCGTTGGCGACCTTGCCGCCGTTCGGCGCGAGCACGACATCCATCGGCACGCCGGCGACGAAGTCGGTGAAGGTCGACGAGAAATAGACCTGTTGCAGAGACGGTGCGCGGAAGCCCGTGCTGGCCGAGGCGCGCAGCAGCAGGTCGTCCGTGGCCTTGAAGGCGCCGGCGACCTTGCCGGTCGTCGTCGAACCGAAGTCGGAGTAGCGCTCGTGGCGCACGGCGGCCTGCAGCTTGGTGCGCGGGGCGATGTCGGCCTCGAAGTCGAGGTAGGCGGCGCTGCTGTGACGGTCGCGGTTGGCGGCGTCGCCCGGCTGGAAGCCCGGGAAGCCCTGGCTGCCGGCATTGCCGCCGAAGCCCAGGCCGTCGACGTCGTTGTACGAGCCCGGCTCGCCCGCGAAGATCTGGTAATTCTCCTTGCGGTACTCGAAGCCGAACGCGGCGTTCAGGCCGCCGAGGATGTCGTCGTAGAAGCGGCTGAAGTCGGCGTTGGTCGTCAGCTGGCGGAACGAGAAGCCGCCGGCGTCGAACTGCGACGGGCTGATGCCCTTGCCGCCGTTGATCAGGTCCAGGTTCGCGATCGACGCGTTGAGCGTGTGCGCGATGTCGTAGCGCATGCGGTTGTAGCCATAGGTCTGCGAGAAATCGCTGGCCCAGTCGCCGATGCGGGTGCGGTAGCCGATGATGCCGTAGCGGTCGTCGATGTCGCCATTGATGAACGGGACGAAGCCGCCCGGGTACATGGCGGCCGAGTTGCGCGACGGGATGTCGTCCGAACCGATGCCGCCGCGTGCCCATGCCGCCGACGACGCGTCGCGCGTCTGCGCGCCGGCCGTCACGTACAGCTTGCCCGGACCGACCGGGAATTCGCCGTTCAGGTAGACGGTCTCGTTCTTCGACTTGGTGTCGCCGATGATGCGCAGGCTGCCCGGGTCGGAGCGGTTGGAGCGGCCGCGGTCGTAGTATTCGCCGGTGATGCCCAGCACGCCGTCCGCCACGGCCACGCCGCAGTAGGCCGACGCGAGCCAGTTCTTGCCGTCGTGCTTCGAATATTCGCCGAAACCGGCAACCGCTTCGCAGCCCAGGTCCTTGCGCAGTTCCACGTTGATGACGCCGGCGATGGCGTCCGAGCCGTATTGGGCGGCGGCGCCGTCGCGCAGCACCTGCACGTTCTTGATGGCGAGGACGGGGATCGCGTTCATGTCCGTGCCCGTGTTGCCGCGGTTGCGCGCGCCGAACAGGTTCACGAGGGCCGTCGTGTGGCGGCGCTTGCCGTTCACGAGCACGAGGGTCTGGTCGGAGCCCAGGCCGCGCAGCGCGGCGGAGTCGACCAGGTCGGCGCCGTCGGCACCGGTCTGGCGCGTCGAGTTGAACGACGGCGAGATGTTGGCCAGGGTCTGGGCCAGGTCGAACTGGCCGCTCTGCTCGGCGGCCTTCGTCAGCGGGATGTAGTCGACGGGCACCGGGGTATCGGTGGACGACGTGTTGCCGACGCGGCGCGAGCCGACGATGTTGACGCTCTGGATATTGGCGTCGGAAGCGGCGGGCGCGGTGGCATTTTGTGCCAAGGCGGCCGGCGCGAAAGCCAGTGCCGCGCTGCCGTACAGGCCCAGCAGGACGGACTGGCGGATCGTTGTAAGTTTCAAGGGGTGGGCTCCAGGGAAAAATTGCATATTAATGAATTTCCATGAAGGCAACCATTGGACGTCTCATAAGTACAACAAGGAAGGATTAGAATGCTGCCACCCATCGACCAACCCAAAAGGAAAACAGGATGAGCACACCTTCGCTCCCTACCTACGATGACGTCGTCCAGGCGGCCTCCCGCATCGCCGGCGCCGCCAACCGTACCCCGGTGCTGACGTCGCGTACCGTCGACGAGGCCTTCGGCGCCCAGGTCTTTTTCAAGTGCGAGAACATGCAGCGCATGGGCGCCTTCAAGTTCCGCGGCGCCTACAACGCGCTGATGAAGTTCTCGCCGGAGCAGCGCCGCGCCGGCGTCGTCGCGTTCTCGTCGGGGAACCATGCGCAGGCCATCGCGCTGTCCGCGAAGCTGCTCGGCATCCCCGCCACGATCGTGATGCCGCAGGACGCCCCCGCCGCCAAGGTCGCCGCCACGCGCGGCTACGGCGGCAACGTCGTCATGTACGACCGCTACACGGAAGACCGCGAACAGATCGGCCGCGACCTCGCGCAGAAGCACGGCCTCACCTTGATCCCGCCGTACGACCATCCGGACGTGATCGCGGGGCAGGGCACGGCCGCGAAGGAGCTGTTCGAGGAAGTCGGGCCGCTGGACGCGTTCTTCGTGTGCCTGGGCGGCGGCGGGCTGCTGTCCGGCTCCGCGCTGGCCACGCGCGCCTTGTCGCCGTCATGCCGCCTGTACGGCGTGGAGCCCGAAGCGGGCAACGACGGCCAGCAATCGTTCCGCAGCGGCGCGATCGTGCACATCGACACCCCGCAGACCATCGCCGACGGCGCCCAGACCCAGCACCTGGGCAATATCACGTTCCCGATCATCCGGCGCGACGTCGACGACATCCTGACGGCCACCGACGATGAACTGGTGCAATGCATGCGCTTCTTCGCCGAGCGCATGAAGATCGTCGTGGAGCCGACCGGCTGCCTCGGGTTCGCGGCGGCGCGGCGCATGCGGGATGAACTCCGCGGCAAGAAGGTCGGGATTCTCGTCAGCGGCGGCAATATCGACCTGGCGAAGCTGAGCGGTTTCCTGGCCGGCTGACAAACGTCAAACCGGGGTCAGAGCCCGATTTTTGGAAATTGCCCAAAATCGGGCTCTGACCCCGGTGTTCACTAGGAGGCATCATGAACAAGCAGATCTTCGTCAACCTGGCCGTCAAGGACCTGGACAAATCCAAGGCGTTCTTCGAGGCGCTGGGCTATACGTTCAATCCCCAGTTCACCAACGAGAGCGGCGCCTGCATGGTGATCGCGGACGGCAGCATCTACGCGATGCTGCTCACGGAACCGTTCTTCAAGACGTTCGTCGACAAGCCCCTCGTGCAGGCGAAGGAAGCGACGGAAGTCCTCGTCTGCCTGAGCTGCGAGAGCCGCGAGGAAGTGGATGCGCTGGTGGCGAAAGCCGTTGCTGCCGGCGGACGCGCGCCGCGCCCGCCGCAGGATCACGGCTTCATGTATGGCCACGGGTTCGAAGACCTCGATGGCCATATCTGGGAACTCGCCTGGATGGCGCCCCAGGCTTGAATTAATTTATTGACTTCAATTCATCGAGTGTAATCCGATGATGTTGCCCTCGGTATCTTCGACGAGGGCGATATGGCCGTACTGCCCGATCGAGAACTTGTCCTTGAAGATGCGCCCGCCGTTCGCGGCGGCGCGCGCTGCCTCGACGGCGCAGTCGGCGCAGCTGAAATAGACGATCGTGCTGTTGCCGCCGGCCTTGCAGCCTTCCATCCTGACGATCGAACCGGCCACACCGCCGGCGTTCGGGTCGCCCGTGAAGGCCCACATCTCCAGGCCGCCCGGCGCTTCGCCGCCTTCCGGCGCGAGGTTATCCAGTTTTGTTTCGAACACGGCTTCATAGAAAGCGCGGGCGCGCTTCATGTCGTCCACATAGATTTCGAACCAGCCTACGACGTTCCGTTCCATTTCGGTCTCCTTGATGAGTGGGTTGGGGGGTACAACGCCTGCGAATCAAATGGTTTCGACCGCGCCGCCGACGAGGATGGCGGCACCTTCCTTGCGCGTGCGGATCAGGCAATCGCCGCCCGTCGCGCGGCCCTGGCGCAGCCGGATGCCGAGGCCGAGCAGCGCCGTCAGCGCACCGGCCGCGACGCCCGTCGCGCTGTCTTCCAGCCGCGGGTCGAGGTGGTTGAAGTTGCGGCCCTCGAACGTGCCGTCGTCCCGGCGGCACCACGCGTAGATGCCGTTCACGCCCGCTTCCTTGCCCCACGCGGCGATGCGTGCGAGGTCGGGCGCGAGGCCATATAAAGCGTCCGTATCCGCCACCTTCACGAGCAGCTTGGGACTGCCGACCGACGCCACGCGCGGCGGCGTGGCCAGCGACGCCGCCGGTACGCCCAGCAGTTCGGCCGCCACGTCAGCGCCGACGTCCCGCGCCGCCACCGGCTGCGCGGACAATCGCACGAAATATTCCTCGCCGCCCCGCACCAGTTCCAGATGTTGTCCTTCGACCGCCGTGCGTACGGCGATGGCGCCCGCGTGCGGATCGCGCGCGAACAGCACGGCCGCCACGGCCAGCGTCGCGTGGAGACACAGCGGGCTGCGCTTGTGCGGATAGTAGTAATCGACGAACAGCGCACCGTCGCTCCCCACGTCGATAAAGACGCAGGTCGTGTCGCGCGCGCGGGCGAGGGCCTGGCGTGCATCCGGGTCTTGTTCTTTGTCCTCGATGACGAGGGCCGGGTTCCCGGTACCTGGACGGGAACTGAAGCAGCGCAAAGAATGGATGTGCATATTTGGCAAGGTCGGGTTCGTCGGATATACTGGGTTTATATACAGTATTTCATAATACACCATTTTGCCTGAAATGCCATGCCAAATCTTCCGCCGACCCGCCTGAGTCCACCCACGCACGATCCCCACCTCGGCGCGGCGGCAGGGCTACCGGCGTATGCGGAACTGTTTTGCCTGTCGAACTTCTCGTTCCTGCAGGGCGCATCGCATGCGGAAGAACTGGTGGACCGCGCCGTGCAGCTGGGCTACACGGCGCTGGCGCTGGCGGACGAGTGCTCGCTGGCCGGCGTCGTGCGCGCGCATGCGGAAGCGAAGCGGGCGAAGCTGCCGTTCATCGTCGGCGCGCATTTTCATCTGCAGCATCCGGAAGACGGCAGCCGCGCGCTCTCCCTCCTGCTGCTGGCGCAGAACCGCAACGGCTACGGCAACCTGTCGGAGATGATCACGCTGGGCCGCACGCGCAGCGAGAAGGGCACGTACCGGCTGCATCCGTCCGATTTCGACGCGCCGCCCGAAGGCCTCGAGCACCTGCGCGGCATGCCGGATTGCCTGGCGATCCTGCTGCCCGCCTATCCCGGCCATATGCCCGAAGACGTCGACCGCCTGCACCGGCAGGCCGCATGGCTGGCGCAGACGTTCCCCGGCCGCGCGTGGCTCGGCCTCACGCTGCTGCACCGCGCGTTCGACGACGCGCACCGCGCCACCATCGAGGAAGTGGCGTGGCAGCACGGCATGCGCATCGTCGCGTGCGGCCACGTGACGATGCACGTCCGTTCGAGGAAGCCCCTGCAGGACACGATGACGGCCATCCGCGCCGGCAAGCCGGTGGCGCAGTGCGGCTACCAGCTGGCGCCGAACGCGGAGCAGCACCTGCGCTCGCGCGTGCGCCTCGCGAACATCTATCCGCGCGCGGCGCTGGACGAGACGGTCCGCATCGCGCGCCTGTGCACGTTCTCGCTGGAAGAGCTGCGCTACGAATACCCGGACGAAGTGGTCCCGGCCGGCCACACGGCCGCGAGCTATTTGCGCGAGCAGACGTGGATCGGCGCGCACCGGCGCTTCACCGAGGGCATCCCCGCGAAGGTCCAGGCGCAGATCGAATACGAGCTCGCGCTGATCGCCGAGATGCGCTACGAGCACTACTTCCTGACCGTGTACGACATCGTGCGCTACGCGCGCTCGCAACAGATCCTGTGCCAGGGCCGCGGCTCGGCCGCCAATTCCGCCGTGTGCTATTGCCTGGGCATCACGGAAGTCGATCCGGCGCGCGGCAACCTGCTGTTCGAGCGCTTCATCTCCAAGGAGCGCAACGAGCCGCCCGACATCGACGTCGACTTCGAGCACCAGCGCCGCGAGGAAGTCATCCAGTACATCTACCGGAAGTACGGACGCACGCGCGCGGCACTGGCGGCCGTCGTCATCAGCTACCGCCCGAAAAGCGCGCTGCGCGACAGCGGCCGCGCGCTCGGCGTGGACCTCGCCATCGTCGACAAGGTCTGCAAGCAGCACCACTGGTTCGACGGCAAGGCCGATTTGCTGAACCGCCTGGCCGAGAGCGGGCTCGATCCGGACGCGCCGCTGTCGCAGCAATGGGCGTCGCTGGCGCAGCGCCTGCTCGGTTTTCCGCGGCACCTGTCGCAGCATCCGGGCGGGTTCGTGATGGCGCGCGGGCAGTTGTCGCGCCTGGTCCCCATCGAGAACGCGACGATGGAAGACCGCAGCGTGATCCAGTGGGACAAGGACGACCTCGAGGAACTGGGCCTCATGAAGGTCGACGTGCTGGCGCTCGGCATGCTGTCGATGCTGCGCCGCGGGTTCGAACTGGTCGGCCTGCGCCATGGCACGACGTTCGAGATGCAGGACATCCCGCACGACGATCCGGCCACCTACGCGATGATCCGCCGTGCGGATACGGTCGGCGTCTTCCAGATCGAATCGCGCGCGCAAATGAGCATGCTGCCGCGGATGAAGCCGAGGACGTTCTACGACCTCGTGATCCAGGTCGCGATCGTGCGCCCCGGCCCGATCCAGGGCGGCATGGTGCATCCGTACCTGCAGCGGCGCGAGCAGAAGGAGCCGGTCAAGTATCCGAGCCCGGACATGAAGGTCGCGCTGGAACGCACGCTGGGCGTGCCGATCTTCCAGGAGCAGGTGATGCAGGTGGCGATCCTCGCGGCCGGTTTTACCCCGGGCGAAGCGGACCAGCTGCGCCGCGCGATGGCCGCGTGGAAGAGAAAGGGCGGGCTCGAAAAATACTACCAGCGCATCGTCGGCGGCATGCTGGCCAAAGGCTACGACCAGTCGTTCGCGGAGCAGATCTTCAGCCAGATCCAGGGCTTCGGCGAATACGGCTTTCCCGAATCGCACGCGGCCAGCTTCGCGCTGCTCGCGTATGCCAGTTCCTGGCTCAAGTGCCACGAGCCCGCCGCGTTCCTGTGCGCGCTGCTGAACAGCCAGCCGATGGGCTTCTACAGCCCGTCGCAGCTCGTGCAGGACGCGCGCCGGCACGGCATCGAGGTGCGTCCCGTCGACATCACGATCAGCGCCTGGGAATCCACGCTGGAAGATCTCGACGATCATGCACGCGGCCAGCCCGCCGTGCGCCTCGGCCTGCACATGCTGCGCGGGATGGCACAGGAAGCGGCGGAGCGCATCGAGCTCGCGCGCGCGCTCCGGCCGTTCACGAACGTCGCCGACCTCGCGCGCCGCGCGGGACTCGATCGCGGCGATTTGCAGGTGCTCGCGGCCGGCAATGCGCTCGGACCGCTGGCGGGCCACCGCCGCCAGGCCTTGTGGGAGGCGGCCGGCGCCGTGCCGGACAAGGATTTATTAAAACCCACGGCGCCCGTCGAGGACGTGCCCGAGCTACCGGCGCCGCAGGAGGGCGAGGAGATCGTCGGCGACTACCGCGCGCAGGGCCTCACGCTGGGCCGCCATCCGCTGGCGCTGCTGCGCGACCGGCTGCTGGCGCAGCGCTTCCTGCCGGCCGACGTGCTGCACGATTTCCAGAACGGCCAGTTGGCGCGCGCGTGCGGCATCGTCACCGTGCGCCAGCGCCCCGGCACGGCGAAGGGCGTGCTGTTCCTGACCATCGAGGACGAGACGGGCAACATCAACGTGATTGTCTGGCCGCAGCTCGTCGAACAGCAGCGGCGCGAAGTGCTGAACGCGTCGCTGCTGGGCGTGTACGGCGTGTGGCAGCGCGAAGGCGAAGTGCGTCACCTCGTCGCCAGGCGCCTCGTCGACATGTCGCACCTGCTCGGCAAGCTCGATGCGCGCAGTCGTGACTTTTGCTAGGTTTTGCTTGACACAATCGGCATAAACTTTTTATATTAAAAGAATGCTCACCGCGAACCTCACCTTCCTGACTTCCCTAGCGCTACCGCTAGTGCTACCGCACCTGGCCTGAATCGCCATTCCCGCAGATCGTCCTCAGTTCGTCTGCCGTGCCGTACCGCCGAGGTTTCAGAATAAGGTTCGCCATGCCATGTTCACTCCCGTCTTTCGACTAGCGTCCGGTTGCCTGGCCACGTGCCCCGTGGCAGCCGGGCAGCCTTTCCGCCACCTCTGATTTCGTTCGGGTTTTCGCACCGCATGCGCGCCATGCGGCGGGACCCGTCACGCCAGCGTTTTCCCACAGCCCTGACAAGGAGTTGTCCATGTTGTCGAACCCCGCAGCAAAGTACCGCCGTTTCCCGACCGTTTCCACCACGTCCCGCGCCTGGCCGGACCGCATCATCGAACGCCCGCCCATCTGGATGAGTACCGACCTGCGCGACGGGAACCAGGCCCTGATCGAGCCGATGAGCGTGGAGCGCAAGCTGCGCATGTTCGAGCAGCTCGTAAAAATCGGCTTCAAGGAAATCGAAGTCGCGTTCCCCTCCGCGTCGCAGACGGATTTCGATTTCGTGCGCAAGCTGATCGAGGAAGACCGCATTCCGGACGACGTGACGATCGAGGTCCTGACCCAGTCGCGCGAGGACCTGATCCGCCGTACCGTGGACTCGCTGCAGGGCGCGCGGCGCGCCATCGTCCACCTCTACAATCCGATCGCGCCGGCCTTCCGCCGCATCGTGTTCGGCGCGACCCGGGAAGACGTCAAGCAGATCGCGCTGAACGGCACCCGCCTGATCAAGGAACTGACCGACGCGCGGCCCGGCACGGAATGGGTGTTCGAGTACTCGCCGGAGACGTTCAGCATGACGGAGCTGGCGTTTTCGAAGGAGGTGTGCGATGCCGTCTCCGCGATCTGGCAGCCGACGCCGGACCGCAGGATGATCGTCAACCTGCCGTCGACGGTCGAGTGCAGCACGCCGAACGTGTATGCCGACCAGATCGAATGGATGCACCGCCACCTGGAGCGCCGCGACGCCATCGTCCTGTCCGTCCATCCGCACAATGACCGCGGCACGGCCGTCGCGTCGGCGGAACTGGCGGTGATGGCGGGTGCGGACCGCGTCGAAGGCTGTCTGTTCGGGAACGGCGAACGCACCGGCAACGTGGACATCGTCACCCTGGCGCTGAACCTGTACACGCAGGGCATCCACCCGGGGCTCGATTTTTCCGACATCGATGCGGTGCGCCAGTGCGTCGAGGACTGCAATCAGCTGCCTGTCCACCCGCGCCATCCGTATGCGGGCGACCTCGTGTTCACCGCATTCTCCGGCTCGCACCAGGACGCCATCAGGAAGGGCTTCGCGCAGCAGAAATCCGACGCGATCTGGGAAGTGCCTTACCTGCCCATCGATCCGGCGGACCTGGGGCGCAACTACGATGCCGTGATCCGCGTGAACAGCCAGTCGGGCAAGGGCGGCATCGCCTACCTGCTCGAACAGGAATACGGTTTCGTGCTGCCGCGCCGGCTGCAGATCGAATTCAGCCGCGCCGTGCAGCACGCGACCGACAGCAGCGGGCGTGAAGTGGCCGCCGCCGACATCCACGCGATCTTCCGCAGCCAGTACCTGGACCCGGGCCGTTACATCTATCGCGGTCATGCCATGTCGAATGAAGGAGAAAACGGCACGCGGCTCGAGGTGGACATCGAGACCGACGGCGTGCGCACGACCCGCCACGGCATCGGCAACGGCCCGATCGACGCGTTCGTGAATGCGCTGGACCTCGACGTCAAGGTGATGGATTACCACGAGCACGCGCTGGGCCGCGGCGCCGATGCGCAGGCCGCGTGCTACGTCGAGCTGCGCGTCGGCAGCGGCGGCTCGCTGTTCGGCGTCGGTGTGGACGGCAGCATCATGACCGCGTCGTTCCGGGCGATCCTCAGTGGCGTGAACCGCCACTTCGCGGCCGCGCCGTAACGCGATGTGAAGGGGCCGCGCGGCGCGATCGTTTATCATCGCGGGTTTCGCGCCCGCGCGGCCCACCATTCTTCACGCCATGACACCTGAAAAAACTCCGCACTGGGGCCTGGCCATCGACACCGAGCGCTGCATCGGTTGCCATGCCTGCTCCGTCGCCTGCAAGGTCGAGAACTCGGTCTACCTCGGCATGTTCCGCACCAAGGTCTATTACCACGACTTCCACGGCAAGAACGCCGCCGGCAAGGTCACGCCGAAGCGCGCATTCCTGCCTGCCCTGTGCATGCAGTGCGAGGATGCGCCGTGCCTGAAGGCGTGTCCCACCGAATCGATCAGCCGCGGGCCGGACGGCATCGTGCGCATCGACGTGGACAGCTGCGACCGGTCGCGCGACTGCATCGCCGCGTGCCCGTACGGCGCCATCCACATCGATCCGGTCGCGCAGGTCGCGGACAAGTGCGACTTCTGCAGTCACCGGCTCGATGCCGGCATGCAGCCGGCCTGCGTGGAAGCCTGTCCCGCCGACGTGTTCGCGTTCGGCGACCTGAACGATCCGGGCAGCGCCGTGAGCCGCTTCAACGCGCGGCACGGGAAGGACCTGGCCGTGCTCAAGCCGCAGGAAGGTACGCGGCCGGCCGTGCATTACCGCGGCATCGGCACCGTGGTGCCGCGCGCCGTCGAGAACAAGCTGCCGAAGGGCCGCAACCACGATCCGTTCACGTACGAGATCGACACGTGGGCCGAGTTGCGCGCCGATTACGGCACCGTCGTCGGCAATGCGACGGCCAAGCCGAAGGGAGGCAAATAATGGAACGTCGCGGTTTTCTCAAGTCCGGCCTGGGCGCGCTGGCCACGCTGGCGGTCGGCGAAACGATCCTCCTCGCTCCGGGCGATGCCGCGGCCGGTCTCGCCGAGCCGCTGAACTACGCGACCGACGCGGACGGCAAGGCGCGCAAGCGGCACGTCGACTACCGCACGGCCACGGCGGTGAAAAGCGTGTGCCTGAACTGCTCCACCGTGTGCGGCATCGAAGGGTTCGTCGAGGACGGCAAGGTCGTCAAGATCCGCGGCAATCCGCTCGATCCGAACCTCGGCAGCTTCATGACGTGCGCGAAGGGGCAGAGCGGTCCCACGATCAACACGTATCCCGAGCGCCTGCTGTACCCGCTCAAGCGCGTGGGCAAGCGGGGCGAGGGCCTGTGGAAGCGCATCACGTGGGATGAGGCGTACGACGAGATCGCGGCGCGCATCCGCAAGAGCATCGCCGCCGGCCACCCGGAGCGCGTGGCGATCCACCAGGGCCGCTCGCGCTACGAAGCCGAGTTCGCGCGCTTCCTGAACGCGGTCGGCTCGCCCGTCCTGCTGAACCACCGCGCGCTGTGCTCGTCGAACAAGCGCGCCGCCAACTACGTGAGCCTGGGCGAGACGGACTGGGAATCGATCGACGCCGAGCGCTGCCGCTACTTCCTGAACTTCGGCGCCAATTTTTATGAGGCGCACCAGGGCGGCCTGCATCTGGTGAAACGGGTCGTCAAGGCGCGCTTCGACCACGGCGCCAAGCTCGTGACGTTCGACGTGCGCATGTCGAATACCGCGGGGCGCAGCGACGAATGGTTCCAGCCGCATCCCGGCACCGAAGGCGCGATCGCGCTCGCGATGGCGCACGTGATCCTGCGCGAGAACCTGCACGACCGCGCCTTCATCGAGGACTTCGTGCAGCCGGGCGAGGCGCAGCTGCGCACGTGGCTGACGGATTGCACGCCGGCGTGGGCGCAGGCCCAGTCGGGGGTGCCGGCCGCCGACATCGAGCGGATCGCGATCGAGTTCGCACGCGCGCGTCCCGCCGTCGCCGCGTTCACCAACCGCGGCACGGGCGCGCACTACAACGGCTTCAACAACGAACGGTCCGTCGTGATGCTCAATGCGCTGGTCGGTTCCGTCGGGCGGCCGGGCGGTTATTGCTACGGGCTCGAGGAGAAGCTGGCGCCGGCGAAGTACCCGGCGCCGCAGCCCGAGCCGCCCAAAGCCAGGATCCGCACCGACCTGGAAGACCCGCCCGAATGGCCGCTGGCGAACCGGTGGCAGAAGATGAAGGTGGGCCAGGTCGTGTACGACTACCTGGAGCAGGGCCGCGCGCAGCTCGACGTCTACCTGAGCTACACGGTCGTGTCCCCGATGACGTGGCCGGAGGGCCGCACGACGGCCGCCCGCGTGCTGGCCGACGAAAAGCTGATCCCGTTCCACGCCTGCTCGGACATCGTGTATTCCGAGATGGCGCACTGGGCCGACCTGATCCTGCCCGATGCGACCTATCTCGAACGGTGGGGCATGGACATCCGCAACAACCTCGAGCTGCAGCACTACGTGATGCTGCGCCAGCCGATGACGGCGCCGCCGGGCGAGGCGCGGTCCTTCCCCGAGGTGCTGTTCGACGTGGGCCGGCGCCTGGCGCCGGAGCAGGCGAAGTATTTCGCGTTCGGTACGCACGAGGACTTCGTGCGCGCGCAGTGTTCGAAGCTGCCGACGCAAGGTCCGGACGGCCGCACGTTCGCGTCGGGTTTCGACTACATGAAACACTACGGCGTGCACGTGGACACGAGCCGGCCCAAGACCTACGAGGTGTACCGCCGCAGGCTCGGTGCTGCGCAACTGGACGGTACGCGCGTCGACGACACGGGCCGCATTCTCAAGATGGACAAGACGGGCAAGGAGCGCGCCATCGGGATGATGGTGAAGGGCGAGCCGCTGCGCGGGTTCGCCACGCCGTCGCGCCGCTTCGAGATCCTCGCGCCGGAAGTGGCGGAGGTCGCGACGAAGGCGGGCATGACGGACGACGGCATGCCGGCATTCCATCCCGTGCCCGGCCTGGACCGGCTTGCCGACGATCGCTTCGTCCTGACGACGTTCAAGTGGAACGTGCACACGCAGGGCCGCACGGCGTCGCAGAAATACCTGTCCGAGATCGTGCACGACAACCCGATGTGGATGCATCCGAAGGTGGCGCGGCGCATCGGGGTGAAGTCCGGCGACATGGTCGAACTGACGACCTACCGCCCCCGCTCGGGCGCCCGGGGCGACGTCGCCTTCAAGGCCGCGCCCGCGGGACGCGAGGAGGTGGTGGGCCGCGCGCGCATCCGCGTGTTCGTCACCGACGCCATCCATCCGAAGGTGCTGGCCGTGTCGAACTCGCTGGGCTGGCAGGTGGGCGGGCGCGCCGCGCAGGGCCGCGCGGGCGCGCGCGACGCTGTGCTGGATGCCACCGGCCAGGCGTCGATGCGCAAGAGCCTTGCGCCGGCGCCGCGCGTCGACGACCTCACGAACGGCGTGTGGTGGGACGCACACCGCGGCGGGCGCGGCAACGGCGTGAACATCAACGCCATCCTGCCCGTCAATCCGGCGCCGCTGGTGGGCATGCAGTCGTGGTTCGACACGGTCTGCAGCGTGCGCAAGGTGTAAGGATCAGAAGGTCGCCGGCAGGGCCGGGCGTGCGACGGGCCTTGCCGCCACCCGCGCCGCCAGGCTGAACCCGCGCTCGACCTTGAACACGCCGACCACCTCGGCCAGCGTCGCCGCCTGCTCCTGCATCGACGCCGCCGCTGCCGCCGCTTCCTCGACGAGCGCCGCGTTCTGCTGGGTCACCTGGTCCATCTGGCCGATGGCCTGGTTGACCTGCTCGATGCCGCCCGTCTGCTCCTGCGTGGCGCTCGTGATCTCGGCCATGATGTCGGTCACGCGGCGGATGCTGCCGACTACCTGTTCCATCGTCGCGCCGGCCTGGTCGACGAGCTTCGTGCCCGCGTCCACGTTGGCCGTCGACGTGGCGATCAGGTCCTTGATCTCCTTCGCCGCGGCGGCCGAGCGCTGTGCGAGGTTGCGCACTTCCGACGCCACGACCGCGAAGCCGCGTCCCTGTTCGCCGGCGCGCGCCGCTTCCACGGCCGCGTTCAATGCGAGGATGTTGGTCTGGAAGGCGATGCCGTCGATGACGCCGATGATGTCGGCGATGCGGCTGGCCGACGCGTTGATGGCGCCCATCGTCGTGACGACTTCGCTCACCACGGCGCCGCCCTGCGTGGCGATGCTTGATGCCGCGATGGCGAGCTGGTTGGCCTGGCGCGCATTGTCCGCGTTCTGGCGCACGGTCGTCGTCAGTTCTTCCATCGACGCGGCCGTTTCTTCCAGCGCGCCGGCCTGCTGCTCGGTGCGGGCCGACAGGTCGAGGTTGCCGGCGCTGATCTCGCGCGAGGCCGTCGCGATGGTATCGGTGCCGCCGCGCACCCGGCTGACGATGCCCACCAGGCTGTCGTTCATGTGGCGCAGGGCGCGCAGCAGGGCGCCCGTCTCGTCCTGCGTATGCGCTTCGATCGCGTGCGTCAGGTCGCCGGCGGCCACCGTCTCGGCCACGGCCACGGCGGCGCGGATCGGCAGCACGATGCCGCGCGTGAGCAGCCACGACACGAGGGCGCCCAGCGCCAGCGCGCAGCTGCTGAAGATGACGATCAGGCGGGTGCTGAGCGTCGCGTCGGCATCGATCGCGGCGGCGGTGGCATCCATGCTGGTGCGCTGCATGGCGACGAGGTCTTGCAGCAGCGCCTGGTATTTCTGGGCGGCCGGCGTGAACGCCTGGTCGAGGATGCGCGCGGCTTCGTCCGCGTTGCCGTCGGCCTTGGCCTTGACGGCGCCGTCGCGCGACGCGCTGTACGTCTTGCGCTGTTCGAGGATCTGCGCGAACAGGTCATGTTCCCGACCGCTGGCCGCGATCAGCGGCTCGATCTGCTTGAGCAGTTCGGCGGCGCGCTTCACCGAGGCGGCCGCGTCGTCCTTGAAGTACGGGCCGAGCGACGGGTCGGTGCTCTTGACGATGGCGGCGGTGCGGCGGATCGAGGCGTAGTTCAGGCTGTACCAGTCCGTGATCAGGCGTTCCTTCGTGAGCGGCACGGTCATCATGGCCTTGGTCGCATTGGCGACTTCGGTGAGGCGCCACGCGCCGACCGCGGCGATCGCCACCGTCATCGCGAGAATGAGGGCGAAGCCCAGGCCGAGCCGTCGGCCGATCTTCATGTTTGCAATGAGTCCCATCGTGATTCCTTGTGAAACGAAGGGGCGTATTGTACGCATCATACTTTCCATTTGGAATAAATAAATACTGTAAAGAAACTTTTACGCAACACTCCACTACGTAGTTTCCACAAGCCTCCTCTGGGGATTGTTAAACGATCCATTGTCGCATTTGGACGCATCTGTTAGCGTAAAAAAGGGTGGCGGCATCGTCCACCCGTTTTTTTTGTTCACGGATACCCATGAAATCTTCCCGCATTCTCCGCACCACCCTGTTCCTGGCGGGCGTCATCGGCACCCAGGTCGCCGGCGCCGCCGCGCTGCCCGCGCCGTTCGCCGAACAGCTGAACGCCAGCTACCCGGCCATCGAGACGCTGTACCAGGACCTGCACCGCAACCCCGAGCTCGGGTTCAACGAACACCAGACCGCGGCCAAGCTGGCCGAGCGCGCCAAGGCGCTGGGCTTCGACGTCACGACCGGTGTCGGCGGCACCGGCGTCGTCGCCATCCTGCGCAACGGCCCCGGCCCGACCGTGATGCTGCGCACCGAGCTGGACGCACTGCCGGTCCAGGAAAAAACGAGCCTGCCGTTCGCCAGCAAGGTCACGACGAAGAACGCCGCCGGCGACACCGTCTCCGTGATGCACGCCTGCGGCCACGACCTGCACATGTCGGCGTGGTACGGTACCGCGAAGCTGATGGCCGGGAACCGCAAGGCCTGGAGCGGCACGCTGATGCTGGTCGGCCAGCCGTCCGAGGAGCCGGTGAACGGCGCGAGCGCGATGCTGAAGGATGGCCTGTTCACGCGCTTCCCGAAGCCGGATTACGCGCTGTCGTTCCATGACGACGCGTCCATGCCGTCCGGGACGATCATGTACCACGCGGGTCCGTTCCGCGCGTCGTCCGACGTCGTCAGCATCACCGTGTTCGGCCAGGGCGGCCACGGCGCCGTGCCGCACGAGGCGCGCGACCCGATCGTGATGGCGTCGCGCATCGTGCTGGCGCTGCAGACGCTCGTCTCGCGCGAGAACAATCCGATCGACCCGGTCGTCATCACCGTGGGCAGCATCCACGGCGGTACGCAGGCGAACATCATTCCCGACCAGGTGACCATGCAGCTGTCGGTGCGCACCTTCAAGCCGGAAGTGCGCAAGCGCGTGCTGGCCAGCATCGCGCGCGAAGCGAAGGGCGAAGCGATGGCCGCCGGCGCGCCGAAGGAGCCGCTGGTGGAAGTGAAGCCGGGTACGGATTCGGTCTATAACGATCCGGAGACGCTGGCCCGCATGGTGAAGGCCGTGCAGGGCGCGGTGGGCCCCGAGTTCGTGAAGGAGATGCCGCCGAAGATGACGTCGGAAGACTTTTCGCAGTACGGCCAGCAGCCGGGCGTGAAGGCGATCCTGCTGCACGTGGGCGCCGTCGACGCAGCCCGCCTGGACGCCGCGAAGAAGGCGGGCCAGCCGCTGCCGGGTACGCACTCGCCGCAGTGGGCGCCGGACTTCAAGCCGACCGTCGTCAACACCATCAAGGCCGAGACGGCGATCCTGCTCGACCTGATGCCGGCGAAAAAGTAAAAAACGGCGGGGCGCAATGTCCCGCCGCGCTCCGCCGGTTTCTACACCCGGCGGAGCATAAGGCCGCATCGCTCCGGTCGGCACTTGTGCGACCTTATTGGTTCGCCGTTCTTGTAATTTCTCCACCAAAATTGCGTCAACGCATGATGAGACATCAGGCGTGCGTGAATCATTATGCCTTTCCTGAGTTCCTGATCACGATATGGCCGCTATGGCCTACTGACATCGAGGGAGTCGTAATGGGCATGGGCATTATGGGGCAAGCGATCGACCTGGCGGAATACAGGCTCGCCACGCGCGAACGTCCGCTCGGACTTGTGCTGGCTCGGTCCAATGGCATGCGTGACGACGTGCTGTTGCCTCAGCGTGTGCACGGCAGTGAAGCGATCTGCGGCGGTTTTACTTACCGCATTCTGTGCGTGGCGGACGATGCAGGCCTGGCACTGAAGGATTTCATTGGCGTGCCGGCCGAACTGCGCATTGTCACCGATCGAGGAAAGTTGCGTCGTATCTGCGGGATCGTTACCGAGGCAGTATCCGGCCAGAGCGATGGTGCTCTCGCGACATACCAGTTGGTCGTACGCGATGCGATGTCGGTCATGGAAGGCCGCAACAACACTCGTGTGTTTCGTAACCGGAGCGAATTGGATGTCGTCAGGTCGCTGGTGTCTGAATGGCACGCGCGCAGCAGCGTGCTGCGCGCGACATTCGAACTGGAAATCGCCCCGGGGCTCGAGAACAAGCATCCGCAACGCGAACTGATTATGCAGCACAACGAGTCCGACGCCGCATTCATCCGGCGCCTGCTGTGGCGGCGTGGGATTGCATCGATATTCCGCAGTGGTTTGCCGGGCCGCGAGGCAAGGCGCGGACAAGAACCTGCTATCGGCCACACAATGGTGCTGTTCGATGACCCCAACCAACTCGCGCGGAACATGGCGGGCACCGTGCGTTTCCACCGCGATGCCGCCACGGAGGAGCGTGACGCAATCGATGGATGGGGCGCTGCCCGTAGCCTGCGACCGGGCAGTGCGTCGCTATACAGCTGGGATTACAAGCAGCCCTCCGGCAGCGCGTTCATGGCAGCGCATACGAGGTCTCGGATCGACCAAGGAGAGCAAGGAAATGACTTGGCCGCAGTTCTAGACGATTACTGGGTCGCGCCGCCGCACTTGGGCGACACCGCACGCGATCTTTCCGACCTGGGCGATGTCCGGATGGCGTTTCACGATTATGAATCCAAGCATTTTCATGGTGAGGGTGGCGTGCGCGACCTGTCGGTTGGTGAATGGTTCAGCCTCGAAGGCCATCCCGAAATCGATACGCATCCCACCAATGAACGCGATTTTGTCGTCACGAGCCAACATATCGCGGCGCGGAACAATTTGCCTGTCGAGATCGATGCACGCGTCGAACGGCTGTTGAATCGCAATGGCTGGGATGCCGGCGACTATGCTGCCTTCGCCGACGTCAAGGGCGAGCCGATCCGCTTCAGAACCCGCTTTACCTGTGTGCGGCATGACGTCCGCATTGTTCCTCCTCCCGCTCCGCTTCCGGTTGTCGCTTTGCAGACGGCAATCGTGGTCGGACCCGCGAACGAGGAGGTGTGGTGCGATGAGCTGGGACGCGTCAAGATCCGCTTTCAGTCCGCCCGCCCGGAAGACCATGTTCATGCAGGGGGCGCAGGCAGTTCCGATTCCGACCGGGATTCGGCGTGGGTCCGCGTCGCCTCCAGTTGGGCCGGCAGTGCGCTCGGTACACACGGCGAGTGCGGCACGCGTCTGCTCCCTCCAGTTGGCACCGAAGTACTTGTTGACTTCGCCGGCGGTGATCCGGACAAGCCCATCATCGTTGGACAGGTATTCAACGGGGCGGCATTGCCGCCAGCCTTTCGTCATGAGGGCCGATTGCCAGATACGAAGTACCAGTCCGGTATCCGGTCACGCGAAGTGAGGGGCGCGCGCGGCAACCAGCTTCGACTGGACGATACGCCGGGCCAGATCAGCGCGCAGTTGGAGAGCGACCACGGGTCGACTGAGTTGAACCTGGGCTATTTGACCGAGCCGCGCCGAGATGGCGGCGCCGCCCCGCGGGGCGAAGGGGCCGAGTTGCGCAGCGATGAAACGATCGCCTTGCGTGCAGCCCGCGGCATCTTGCTGAGTTCATGGAAGTTGTTGGGGGGCGCGGCCACGAAAGGCAGACAACTGGCACGCGACGATTTCCTGGACTTGTTGCGCGAGTGCGGTGAGCTATGCAACGCACTTGGCAGTTACGCGGCTGAACACAATGGCCTGTCGCTCGACGCCGGGGAACAGAACAAACTGCTGACCCGCTTCAGGCATTGGGAAAACGGCAGCAACACCGCGCCTGAAGCGGCCGAGCCGGGAGAGCCGGTCATCGGCATCACGTCGCCAGCCGGTATCGGCTTTGCCAGCACTAGTGCGATCGTCAGCTATTCGGCACGCAACATCGATACCGTGGCGCAGCAGCACCTGCAACTGACGGCAGGACAGCGCTTCAATCTCAACGCGGGCAAAGGCATCTCGCTGTTCGCCCACCATGACGGCCTTACCGGTATCGCCCACTTCGGCAAGGTCCTGCTCCAGAGCCAGCACGACGATACGGATATCAACTCGGCCAAGAACCTGACGCTATCCGCGACCGAAGGTATGGCCAAAATCTCCGCCAAGGTCATTCTGCTGGTGGCCGAGGACGGATCATTCCTGAAGCTGGGCGACGGTCCGCCCGTCATTGGCAGTAAACAACCGCTCAAGTTCCATGCTCCAGACTTTCTCTATGACGGACCGGAGACCATGACGGCCGGGTTCCCGAGTTTTGGCCATGGCAATGCGGACCAGAAACTCGTGGTCCGTTACGCGCCCGGTATTCCGCTGGAGACCGGTGAGAGGCCGCCGGGTGCGGTCGTCAAGGACGCAAAGCTGAATATCGCGCTCAGCGATGGATCGGCGTTACAGGCCCGGAGCAGCGCCGACGGCAAGTCCAGCCTGATCGAACGCGATGCGATGCACATGGCCGAGATCGGGCTCATGCGAGGTGGCGAACAATAACGTCATGGGAGGAGAAGATGGCCGGAAAATATCCGAAACCGGAGTATGTGGCGCACACGACCACGACGGTATTGCAGCACAAGCGGGCGTCCGACAAAGTCATCGAACACCCGCGGGAGCAGCCGGGCAACATCATCATCATCCACGGCGTGAACGATGTGGGCGCCGGGTATGCCGACGTGGAAGCCGGCTTGTGCGCGGGCCTGGACCTGCAGCGCATGGAGGCCGCGTACAACGCCGAAAAGAATCCGAACAATTCCAATCCAGACGATAAGTTCACGGTATTGAGCGCCATTCGTCATCCGGACGGCAGGGTGCTCGCGGTCATCGGCGAAAGTCCGAACGTGGCGCGACGGCGCTGGCAGCATGAACTGGGTGCAAAGTCCTTTCACAGTGCCATCTTCGACAGCGCCAGGAACCATAGCCAGGTGACCGCTTATGATGTCGCGATCGGGAGCGGGAAGGCGTCCAGTGATCCCAGGTTTTATGCGTATTTGTGTGCGGTGGCGGATTGGCGGTTGAAGATGCCGGATTCAAAGGAAAAACCCCGTCCCGGCATATTGAGATGGGAGAAGTTCGTGACCGATTTCGGTGCCTACCTCCAGTGCGAACCACCGTGGCGGCGTGAGCTCATCGAGGGCAACGCAAAGTACTACAGCTTCGGCAACCTGCCTCCATGCCTTCCGCTGTTGACGGGGAAACTGTGGGGGATCGTCGTGTCCGAGACCACGGCCGGAAAACGCGTAACCCAGACGAGCGACATGAAGGTGACGTCATGAGCAGTCCGGCGATCGGAGTTGCGAGTGACGTCAAGCGACCCGCGACGTGGCGGTATTTTGCCGGTGCGGTCATCGCTTTTCCCTTTGTATGCCTGTTGTGGATGATGCTCGATTTTCGGGTCTTGCACCCGGAACTGGCAAAAGTCAGCGTGGAGACGACGATGGATAGAATGCGTTGGTTCAGTGTACCGCTAGTGTTGGTCATCCTGCTGTTTGGTGGCAAATGGCTTTACGCTTCATCTGCCGCTAACGCGCGCGAGCGCGAGTGGCAGCAGAAAAACCAGCAACTCCAGGAACAGGAAGCCGCCGCCCGTGCCGGGAAGGCACGCCGCGAATACGTGCTGGAAGTGATCGGCCTTGGGGTGACCTACGAAAAATACCGGCAGGGGAAGCTGTGGGACGTCCTTCAGATGGGGACGCCCTTCACCAGCATCCGCGAGCAGGATCCTAACAAATACGAATGGGCGGCTAACGACAAGATTGGCGCGAGCGGTGGACGTGCCTGCGACGCGTTGGAAAACGGCGCCGACTCATCCCCGATGTTCTGGGGCGTCCCCAGCTTTTATGCCGGAAGTCCGATTCCCGATCCTGCGCAACAGCCGAGCGAGCTTCGGCCGATCGCAGGACTGGCCGCCAGCGCGGAAACCACCGGCATGGCATGGCATCTGTTCGTCACGGGACCATGGCAGCTGAGCGAACGCCCCGACCAGTTGCTAGAACAGGTGTTCGCGTT
The DNA here is from genome assembly GCF_030411975.2 of Massilia orientalis. NCBI lineage: Bacteria > Pseudomonadati > Pseudomonadota > Betaproteobacteria > Burkholderiales > Oxalobacteraceae > Massilia > Massilia orientalis. The sequence continues at coordinate 55,335 of NZ_JASNRB020000023.1, forward strand.
TTTCGACAGCCATCCGGACCTGCCATATGTCATCCTTCTGGCGGACGACAGCTCGGCCACACGTGATGGCGATCTTCCGCCAGAGGCTCCGCGGCTCATCAGGGATGGCTACTATATCCCTGACATGCCCGATTCCACGGCTGTTTTCGTCTTGGCGCGACGCGAGCGGGTCGAGCCGTTGCGACCTTACGTATGGGACGACCCGGCCAACGACTATCTGCAGGAAAATCTTCGAAGGATGTACTACCACTTGAAGGAGTCAGCACCAACGCCGGCAAAACTGGCCCACCCGGAACAATTCGACGGCGGCCGCAATCCCACTGTCGCCGAATGGCTGAAGGCCGTAGCCGTCTTCGCCAAGCGCCCGGTCTTCGACAAGAATGAAGCCGACATCTCGCTGGCCGCCTTCCGCCGCTGGATGAACGATCCGCCCAAGGACTGGAAACCGACCCCGTGGTTCCCCGTCCCATGGAACCGCAACCAGATGGAAGCCTTCGACAACCTGCCTTCGCTCGGCTACATCCACCGCCCTGTCTTCGTGAAGTTCGAGGACGAGCACGGCCAGCCAGTCAAGCGGCGCGAGGCCCGCCAGAAGATCCTTGAGGCCGGCTGGCAGCAAGCGTTGCAGACCTTGCCTGACGCGGAGCGCGCAAAAGGTCCGGCCCGGATCGTCGGTGCGTTCGGCGACCATGTTGACCAGCAGGCGGCCCTGGAAGGCGTGCTGCATGCCTATGCCGCGCAGGGCGGGCGCGAGATCGACACCAGTAAGACGGCGCAATTCATCAACACCGATCGCCGCCTCGGCAATACCGGTGCCGCTACGTTCTTCATGCAGATGGCGCTGGGCGTGATGGGCAGCTATATCCATGGAGGCACGTCGGCTGCGATCAACCTGCGCGACCCCGCAGGGGGAAGCATCGTGTTCATCAGCCCTCCGACCGAGGCGTCCCTGAGCAAGCAGGAGGGCCGGGATGTGTTCAAGCACCAGGTGAAGCCGGCTGTTGACTCCGACAACTACAAGCCGCCGACGGTTGGCGCTGTTCTCGGGGCAGAAGAAAGTCCGGCTATGAAAGACCTGGCGACTGCACGGCACTGATCGAGGCAAACATGCGTAATGTGATTCGGCTAGGCGACGCGACAAGTCACGGTGGAAAAGTGATCAGTGCCCGTGCCAGCCATTTCAAGGTGAATGGCATTCCCGTGGCCTGCGTTGGCGACGCGTGCAGTTGTCCGATTCAAGGGCACAGCGGTTGCACGATCGCCAGCGGGTCACCGCACCATCGCATCAATGGTGTCTCCATGGCTTTCGAGGACGACGTGACGAGCTGTGGTGCCAAGCTCAAATCGAGCCTGGACAATTATCGGACGACGTGATTCAGCGAGGTCGCCCGGTCAAACCGTAACCGGCGAGGTGCCGAAGTACGCGTGCACCTCGCCCATCCAGCGCGTATCGGCCATGTCCGGCCAGTGGTCGGTATCGAAGCCGGGCGCGCTGGCGATGCGTTCCTTGGGGATGTCCATCGTGAAGCGCTTGTGCCGCGGGTCCAGGGTCAGCGCCTGCCAGGGCACGGCGAAGAGTCTTTCGCCCAGCCCGAGGAAGCGGCTGGACGACATCACGGCGTAGGCGATGGCACCCGTGCGCATGTCCACCATGAATTCCTTGATGACGCCCAGGTGCTCGTTCTGCAGGTTGTGGACGTGGTCGCCGATCAGGGTGTTCGCGCCCATCAGCTCCGGGCCCGGTCCCTTGCCATGCTTGTTCTTGTACATGCCGTAGTCGTCGCGTTCCTCGTAAGACATTTTCCGTCTCCTCGCCTCATTCCAGTCCGGGAGCACAAGGATAACCCGAGTCCGGCGCGCCGGTTCGGCCGGGAACGCACGGACGGCTTCAGAACGTCTCCCACTCCTCGGTAGCGGCCGCCTTTGGCGCCGCCTTGCGGACGCTCGTCTTCACGGGCACGACGGCGCGCGAGGGAGCGGGTGCGGGCGCGGCCTTCGGTGCCGTCATGGCTTTCGAGTCGATATGGAACAGGGCGACCACTTCGGCCAGCTTGTCGGCCTGGTCGCGCAGCGCGGTAGCCGCCGCCGCCGATTCCTCGACGAGGGCGGCATTGTGCTGCGTGGACGAATCCATGTCGGCGATCGCGTGGTTGACCTGTTCGATGCCGGTGCTCTGCTCGCCGCTGGCGCTGGCGATCTCGGCGACGATGTCGCTCACCTTGCGGATGCTGTCGACCACTTCGCTCATCGTCATGCCGGCCTGGTCGACCAGCTTCGTGCCGTCCTCGACCTTGCTGACCGAGTCCACGATCAGTGCCTTGATCTCTTTCGCCGCGGCGGCCGAGCGCTGGGCCAGCGTGCGCACCTCGCCCGCCACGACGGCGAAGCCGCGGCCCTGTTCGCCGGCGCGCGCCGCTTCGACGGCGGCGTTCAGCGCGAGGATGTTGGTCTGGAACGCGATGCCGTCGATGACCGAAATGATGTCGACGATCTTCTTGGACGAATCGTTGATCGCGCCCATCGTCTGCACGACCTGGTCGACGACGGCGCCGCCCTGCGTGGCGATTTCCGACGCGGCGATCGACAGCTGGCTCGCCTGGCGCGCGTTGTCCGCGTTCTGGCGCACGGTGCCCGTCAGTTCCTCGACCGTGCTGGCCGTTGTGCCGAGCGAGCCGGCCTGCTGTTCGGTGCGCGAGGACAGGTCCATGTTGCCGGCCGAGATTTCGGCCGACGCGGTGGCGATGGTATCGGTGCCGCTGCGCACCTGGGCGACAATCGCGACGAGGCTGTCGTTCATGTTGCGCAGCGCGCGCAGCAGGGCGCCGGTTTCGCACGTGCCGTTCGCGTCGATGTGCTGGGTGAGGTCGCCGCCGGCCACTTTCTCGGCCACGTCGACGGCCTGGCGGATCGGACGGACGATCGCATTCGCGAGCACCCACGCGCAGGCGGCGCCGAACAGCACGGCGACGCCGGCCACGATCATGATCATGCGCGCGCTGTGGCGGCTGGCGTTGTCGATCTCCTTGGCGACGGTGTCGATGCGGTCCTGCTGCATCTTGACCAGTTCGGCCTGCTTGCCTTCGTAGGCTTCCGACGTCGGTACATATTCCTGGTTCAGGATGCGCTCGGCTTCCGCGGTGTCGCCGGCGGCCTTGGCCTTGATGGCGCGTTCCTTGGACGACGTGTAGGCCTTGCGCAGTTCGGTGATGCGGCCGAACAGCGCGCGTTCCTCGTCGCTGTCGAGCAACGCTTCGATCTGCTTCAGCAGTTCGGTCGAGCGGCTGGCGGTCTTGACGCCGTCGGCCTTGAAGAATTCGACGAGGCTGGGGTCCGAGCTCTTGACGATGGCGGCGGTACGGCGCACGGCGGCGAACGTCTGCATATGCCATTCCTCCATCATGCGCTCCTTGGCCAGCGGAACGGCCATCATCGCGCGCGTCGCATCCGCGATCGTGTTCAGGCGCCAGACGGCGGCGGCCGCGATGACGAGGGTCAGGCCCAGCACGAGGGCGAAGCCCACGCCGAGACGTTTCGCAATATTCATATTGGCGAGAAAGCCCATCTTGGTTCTTCCTTGATTCAAGCGTGATTGTTGTGGGGAAGAGGTAACAAACTGTTCCCGGCTTGATTCTACGTACAGGAAGAAAATTTATGTTGCTTTGTGGAACTCAGTGCACGAAATGTGTGCATATAAGCACCATAATGTTGCCGGCATGTGACAGCTTCATGCATGCCGGCTAACAGCAATGATGAGGTTGACAACTGCTTCAGCGGGCGGTCTTGCGCAGGCGCGCGATGCGTTCGGCGGTGTCGGGATGCGTGGACAGATACGACATCGATTTCTTCAGCCAGCGCGGGAGCTTGTCCTCGCCCGGACGCGCGCGTTCCAGCGCCTCCAGGGCATCGGCGAACACGTCCGGTTCTAGCCCGTTGCGGCGCAGGACCGCGACCGCGTCGTCGTCCGCTTCCAGCTCCATCGCCCGCGAATACCGCATCTGCGTCAGCACGGCCGGCAGGCCGGCGGCGACGGCGCTGAAGTCGCCGAACAGCGTGGCCGACATCGCGGCCGTCAGCGACGACCCCGTCATCGCGCGCGTGGCGTGGCGCCGTTCGATGTGGCCGACCTCGTGGCCGATCACGCCCAGCAGGGCGGCTTTGCCGTTGTCGTCCAGTTCGTTGTCGTCGTCGAGCGCGAGGCGGACCATCGCGTCCGTCACGATGATCGTGCCGTCCGGCAGCGCCAGCGCATTGGCGCCCAACGTGCCGGACTAGCGCACGAGCAGGCGCACGGGCACGCGCGGGTGCGCGGGCAGCGCACGGGGCAGCAGGGCTTCGACGTCGGCGATGCGGTCGTCCGAGAGGCGCGACGGCGCCAGCATGCCCTGCGCTTCCAGGCCGGCCAGCGCAGCCTGGCCGAGCTTCGTGTCGACCGAGGCCGGCAGGCGCGCGGCGACAAATTCGGCGGCGGCCGGCACGCCCCACACGAAACCGGCGCCGAGCAGCGCCAGCAGCAGGACGAGGGCGGCGAGGGCGGCGGGCCAGCGTGCCTGCCAGCGCTCGACGGCGCTCTTGCGGTAGCCGAGCGCGGCCAGCAGCGCCTGCCGTCCCGGGCCGTACGGCACCTCGCAGGTGGCGTCGCCGAGGCGCAGCACGAGCGGCGCCTGCTCGAACGGTTCGGCCAGCGCGACGTCCGCCAGGGGAAAGCTGCGTTCGAACCCGGACGCATCGACGTGCAGGTGGCCATCGCGTACGTCCAGGCCGACCGGTTGCAGGCGGGCGTCGTGGCCATCGAAGAAATGGGCTGCGATCATCTTGCGCTCCTTACCACGACAGGTCGACGCCGAGGAAGTCGGCGATGCCGTCGCCGGCCGCCGCCGCGGGTGGACGCCGCGCCGCCAGCACGGCCTGCTCGAACCCGTCCGGCGCGTCGACGCTGAGGTGGGCCACGCGATATTTCCACGTGCGCACGACGGCGAACGGGCGGAACAGGCCGAACGTCAGCAGGGTCAGCAGCACGTTGACCGTCTGCAGGCGCAGATAGGGCCAGGTCCGCATCGCGCACGTGATGCGGATGCCGGGGAAGGATGTGGCCGACCAGGCCAGGTTGTTCATGCGCACGAGGATGTACGGCCCCATCAGCAGCATGTAGAGATACGCGAGCACGATGGCGAGGATGGCCGGGAGGAACGCCGCGAACGCCGCCGCCGACTTTTGCCCGCGCGCCAGATACACCGAGAGGCCGATCGACAGGCCGACGACCACCATCACGCCGAGGCCGATCAGGAATGCGCGCACGTAGGGCTTGGCGAGGTCCGCCGTGTCGAGCCCGAACGCGGCATGCTGGTCGCCCGCCATCAGGTGCTTGTGCTGGTAGGCCTTCATCGCGCCATGCATCAGCGGCCAGCACAGGTACAGCAGGAAGATGGCGCCGACGCCGGGATTCCCCGGCATCAGGGCGAGGAGCGCGCCGGGCAGCACGAAGATCGCCACCGGCACGAAGTACACGATGTAGGCCTCCTTGATGCCGCCCGCGAAGCCGAACGGCAGGCCGCGGTAGACCGTGTTCGACAGGCGGAAACGCAGCGCGGACCGCATCATGAAGGGCAGGCCGGCCAGCAGCAGTGCGACGGTGACGACGCCCACCTTGAGCGAGAAGCCGAACGCGTAGTGATACGCCGCCAGCAGCGCCACCGCGAGGATGCGTCCGCGCAGGATCGCTTTCGGGTCGCCGCGGAAGTCGAAGCCGGCGCCGGCGAGCTGGGTGTTCCGGTAAAAATACTGCAGCCGGCGGGTCTTGGCCCAGGCCGAGTAGATGCCCAGCGTGGCCACCGTCAGCATCAGGTTGACGATCCAGATGCGGAAGTATTCGGCGCCGCTGCCGGAGAACGACAGGCCATGCGAAGTCGGCGCATCGAAAGGACGGTCGTCAGGTGCGTGCATGGCCGATTTTCTTGACATGGAAGAAAGATCACCAGTGTAGCCATAGTTCCCCATTGTTGGCAATGGGATATGTTGCCAAGATGGAATGAGGAAGTATTTGCAGGTTTAAGGTATAATTTCTATTTCCCGCGCGTGCCGTTCGGCACCTTCTGCACAATGACCAAATTCGTATTCGTCACTGGCGGCGTCGTGTCTTCCCTGGGTAAAGGGATCGCGGCCGCCTCCCTCGCCGCGATCCTCGAATCGCGCGGTCTCAAAGTCACCATGCTCAAGCTCGACCCGTACATCAACGTGGACCCGGGCACGATGAGCCCCACCCAGCACGGCGAAGTGTTCGTCACCGACGACGGCGCCGAGACCGACCTGGACCTGGGCCACTACGAGCGCTTCATCAGCACGCGGATGAAGAAGGTGAACAACTTCACGACCGGCCAGATCTATGAATCGGTGATCCGCAAGGAACGCCGTGGCGAGTACCTCGGCAAGACCGTGCAGGTGATCCCGCACATCACCAACGAGATCCAGGACTACATCCGCCGCGGCGCCGAAGGCGTCGACGTCGCGCTCGTCGAGATCGGCGGCACCGTCGGCGACATCGAGTCGCTGCCGTTCCTCGAAGCCGCGCGCCAGCTGTCGCTGCGCCAGGGCCGCAAGGGCGCCGCGTTCGTGCACCTGACCCTCGTGCCGTACATCTCGTCCGCCGGCGAACTGAAGACCAAGCCCACCCAGCACTCGGTGCAGAAACTGCGCGAGATCGGCATTTCGCCGAACGCGCTGCTGTGCCGCGCCGACCGCCGCATCCCGGACGATGAGCGCGCCAAGATCTCGCTGTTCGCCAACGTCGAAGAGCAGGCCGTCATCTCCGTGTGGGACGTCGACACGATCTATAAAGTGCCGCAGGTGCTGCACGACCAGGGCCTGGACGACATCATCCTCGACGCCCTCGGCCTCGAGGCGCCCAAGGCCGACCTGTCGATGTGGACGAAGCTGATCCACACGCTGGAGAATCCGAAGCACGAAGTCACGATCGGCATGGTCGGCAAGTACGTCGACCTGATCGAGTCGTACAAGTCCCTGACGGAAGCGCTGCGCCACGCCGGCATCCACACGGAAAGCCGCGTCAACATCGAATACATCGACTCGGAAGAGATCGAGTCGACGGGCTGCGCCAACCTGGCCAAGTACGACGCCATCCTCGTGCCGGGCGGCTTCGGCAAGCGCGGCGTGGAAGGCAAGATCATGGCCGCCCGCTATGCCCGCGAAAACCGGATCCCGTACCTGGGCATCTGCCTGGGCATGCAGGTCGCGCTGATCGAATACGCGCGCCACATGGCCGGCCTGCCGAACGCCAACTCGACGGAATTCGATCCGGAGACCGACCAGCCGGTCGTCGCCCTGATCAACGAGTGGCAGAACCACGACGGCAAGGTCGAGAAGCGCGACGTCAATTCCGACCTGGGCGGCACCATGCGCCTGGGCGCGCAGACCTGCGCCGTGAACCCGGGCACGCTGGCCGCCGAGATCTACGGCAACGTCGTGACGGAGCGCCACCGCCACCGCTACGAAGCGAACAATTACTACCTGCCGAAGGTCGAAGCTGCAGGCCTCGTCGTCGCGGCGCGTACGCCGAACGAAGACCTGTGCGAGATCATGGAACTGCCGCGCAATGTCCACCCGTGGTACATGGGCGTGCAATTCCACCCCGAGTTCAAGTCGACGCCGCGTAACGGCCACCCGCTGTTCTCGTCGTTCATCCAGGCCGCGCTGGCCCACCAGGCAGCGAGCGGCAACAAGCAGGCCGCAAACACGCCTGCACTGCAAGGAGATGCAGCATGAAACTGTGCGGATTCGACGTCGGCCTCGACCAGCCGATCTTCCTGATCGCCGGCACCTGCGTGATCGAGTCGCGCCAGATGGCCATGGACGTCGCCGGCCAGCTGAAGGAAATCACCTCGGCGCTGGGCATCCCGTTCATCTATAAATCGTCGTTCGACAAGGCGAACCGTTCGTCCGGCAAGTCGTTCCGCGGCCCCGGCATGGAAAAAGGCCTGGAGATCCTGGCCGACGTGCGCAAGGAAATCGGCGTGCCCGTCCTGACCGACGTGCACACCGAGGAAGAGATCCCGGTCGTCGCGAGCGTCGTGGACGTGCTGCAGACGCCGGCCTTCCTGTGCCGCCAGACCGACTTCATCAACGCCTGCGCCCGTTCCGGCAAGCCCGTGAACATCAAGAAGGGCCAGTTCCTGGCACCGGGCGACATGAAGAACGTGATCGACAAGGCGCGCGCCGCAGCTGCGGAAGCCGGCCTGTCCGACCAGTTCATGGCGTGCGAGCGCGGCGTCTCGTTCGGCTACAACAACCTGGTTTCCGACATGCGTTCGCTCGCCATCATGCGCGAGTCGAACTGCCCGATCGTGTTCGACGCCACCCACTCGGTGCAGCTGCCGGGCGGGCAGGGGACGTCGTCCGGCGGCCAGCGCGAGCACGTGCCCGTGCTGGCGCGCGCAGCGGTCGCGGCGGGCGTGTCGGGCCTGTTCATGGAAACCCACCCGAATCCCGCATGCGCGCTGTCGGACGGCCCGAATGCCGTGCCGCTCGCCCGCATGAAGGATTTGCTGACCACACTGGTCGATATCGACCGCATCGTCAAGAAGGCTGGATTTATCGAGTCCGATTTTTCTTGATAATCGGGGTCGGAGCCCGAATCACACGGGTGGGCTCTGCCCCCGACTGAATAAACGGAAGCGGGGCTCGAGTGTACCAAGGGGTCCTGCGTTCGGCTGAATCACAAGTACGACAAGTACGTCGCCCCCGCGCAGGCGGGGGCCCAAGTATTGCCGGCGTTACCGAATCGCGAGCAAAAATTGGGTTCCCGCCTGCGCGGGAACGACGGTGGGATGTGTTTGCGGCTTAACGCCTCCCATTTCGCGCTTTGGCTTTTTTTACTTTCTGGAGATTGAATTACCATGAGTGCTATCGTTGATATCATCGGCCGCGAAATCATCGACTCGCGCGGCAATCCGACCGTCGAGTGCGATGTGCTGCTGGAATCCGGCGTGATGGGTCGCGCCGCCGTCCCGTCGGGCGCCTCGACCGGTTCGCGCGAAGCCATCGAGCTGCGCGACGGCGATCCGAAGCGTTACTTCGGCAAGGGCGTGCTGCAGGCCTGCGAGAACATCAACACCGAGATCAGCGAAGCCATCATGGGCCTGGACGCCAACGAACAGGCATTCCTGGACCGCACCCTGATCGACCTGGACGGCACCGAGAACAAGAGCCGCCTGGGCGCGAACGCGATGCTGGCCGTCTCCATGGCCGTCGCCAAGGCCGCCGCCGAAGAATCCGGCCTGCCGCTGTACCGCTACTTCGGCGGTTCGGGCGCGATGCAGATGCCGGTGCCGATGATGAACGTCATCAACGGCGGCGCGCACGCCGACAACAACCTGGACATCCAGGAATTCATGATCATCCCGGTCGGCGCCCCGTCGTTCAAGGAAGCCGTGCGCTACGGCGCCGAGGTGTTCCACACCCTGAAGAAAATCCTGCACAGCAAGGGCCTGAACACGGCCGTCGGCGACGAAGGCGGTTTCGCCCCGTCCGTCGCGAACCATGAAGAAGCCATCAAGCTGATCATGCAAGCGATCGAGCAGGCAGGCTACGTGGCCGGCCAGGACATCGCCATCGGCCTGGACTGCGCCGCCAGCGAGTTCTACAAGGACGGCAAGTACGTGCTGGAAGGCGAAGGCGGCCTGCAGCTGTCGGCCCAGGACTTCACCAACATGCTGGCCACCTGGTGCGACAAGTACCCGATCGTCTCGATCGAGGACGCGATGGCCGAAGGCGACTGGGAAGGCTGGGCAACGCTGACCGCCGCCCTGGGCAAGAAGGTGCAACTGGTGGGCGACGACCTGTTCGTCACCAACACCAAGATCCTGAAAGAAGGCATCCAGAAGGGCATCGCCAACTCGATCCTGATCAAGATCAACCAGATCGGCACCCTGACCGAAACCTTCGCCGCCATCGAGATGGCCAAGCGCGCCGGCTACACGGCCGTGATCTCGCACCGTTCGGGCGAGACCGAGGACTCGACCATCGCCGACATCGCCGTCGGCATGAACGCCCTGCAGATCAAGACGGGCTCGCTGTCGCGTTCGGACCGCATGGCGAAGTACAACCAGCTGCTGCGCATCGAGGAAGACCTGGGCGACATCGCCAGCTACCCGGGCCGCGACGCGTTCTACAACCTGAAGTAATCGAGTAGTATGGACACGGGTTCGTTCGCCGGGCTCGTGTCGACACCCCGCCAGCCGTATTCATCCATGCGCCTCATCACCCTTGCCCTGGCAGCCCTGCTGCTGCTGATCCAGTATCCCCTGTGGCTGGGGAAGGGCGGCTGGCTTACCGTGGCCGACCTGGAATCCCAGGTGGCCGCGAGCCGCGCCAAGACCGAGCAGCTGAAAGCCCGCAACGCCAAGCTGGAATCGGAAGTGCGCGACCTGAAGGACGGCCTCGGCGCCGTCGAGGAACGCGCGCGCTACGACCTCGGCATGATCAAGTCGAACGAGATCTTCGTGCAGGTATTGCGCAAGGACGAGAAGCCGGCCGTCATGATGACGGAACCGCCGCCGCCACCGCCGCCGAAGGTCAAGAAGGGCGCGCCATGACCCCCACGGAATCTTCCCCGCCGGCGCTCGACACGCTCGAGGCCGTCGCGGGCTACCTCGCCGCCGCGTTCGATGCCGGCGATCCCGACACCATGACGGAGGCGCTGAAGTTGGTCGCGCGCTCCGCGGGCCTCACGCACCTGGCCGCCGCGGCCGGCCTGCCGCGCGACCTGCTCGCCGCGGCGATGAACCGCGGCGAGATGGGCCTCGATAGCCTGCTGGCCATCATGAAGGTCATCGATTTGCACCGTCCGGCCGACGGCGCACCCAATTGATCAAGCTTCTCGCGCCCGCCGGCGTTCGCTGCCGCCACTGATTGCAGCCGCGCACGCCGGCGGCCGCGCCCCTGTCAGGCGCCGGCCCCGACGGCGCCCGGCGGCGCATAACCCGGCTCCAGCAGGCCGGGAATCGGTTCTCCTTCCACGACGACGATCTCGCCGATGCTCTGCGCACGCGCGACGATGCGGTCGCCGTTCGCGATATGGCTGCCCACGAGAGCGATCGGCCGGTTCGCATACGTCGACGCATGTCCGGCGCCGGACACGATCACGCTCTCGCTGCCGTCCGGGTAGCGAACCCGGTCGCCGACGCAGGCGATGCGGAAATCGTCCGCGGGCTCGCCCTGCGATGCGAGCACGACTTCGCCACCGCGGCGGGTGCGCGAACCGATCGTGGCGATGGGGTAGCGGGCGACCACTTTACGGGGTGCGCCCTGGACTGTGGCTGTGTTGGCGTTGGTGGCTGCATCATTGCTGCGTACTGATTTCATCCGGTTCTCCAAAAGTTTGCAAAACGGGACGCGAAAAAGCGACACATTCCCGGTCTCAAGTGCACGAGTTCGTACACTGGAGGCCATTGAAACGCGTCGTTGATTTAAACCAATTGATGCAGCGCAATTTGAACCGGCCGGTCATCCGGAATCAGGGAATTCCGACAGGGTTGCCGGTTAACTTCCGACCGGCAATAAAGAGGATGCCGCATCGGCCCCTGATCAGGGGCCGTCTGCGGCAGAAGAGGCGGGATCAGGCCGACTGGCCGTTCTCGAGGAAGGAACGCAGCATCCACGCATTCTTTTCGTGGATCTCCATGCGGTCGCTCAGCATGCCGGCGCTCGGCTGGTCATTGGCCTCGTCGGCGATCTTGAACGCCTCGCGCACCGTGCGGATCAGCGCTTCCTGGCCGTCGACCAGCTGGCGGATCATTTCCTGCGCGTTCGGCACGCCGGCTTCTTCCTTGATCGACGACAGTTCCACGAAGCGGGCATAGGTGCCAGGCGCGAAATGACCGAGGGCGCGGATGCGTTCGGCGATGTTGTCCAGCGCGTTCCACAGTTCCGTGTATTGTTCCATGAACATGATGTGCAGCGTCTGGAACATCGGACCCGTCACGTTCCAGTGGAAGTTGTGGGTCTTCAGGTACAGCATATAGCTGTCCGCCAGCACGCGCGACAGGGCATTGGCGATGTTGGCGCGGTCTTCGGTGCTGATGCCGATATTGATGTTGCTCATGGTGTTCTCCTGTCCGTTTGTCATTAATGACAGCTTAGCAGGAACCACCAATAGCCGCAGTTTATATTACCAATCAAAATGATAGGGGACGTCAATGACGTCCCCTTGTTCGATCAGTGCTTGATGCTGGAAGCAGGTGCCACGGCGTCGGCCGTCGTGTCACTGGCGAACAATTGCGCGCAGTCGACGGCATCGAAGCCGTAGTGCTTGCCGCAGAAGTCGCAGTTGATGCCCAGTTCGCCCAGGTCGTGCAGGGCGGACTCGACTTCTTCCTTGCCCAGCATCCTGAGCATGTTGCCCACTTTTTCGCGCGAGCAGGTGCAGTGGAAGACCGGATGCAGCGGGTCGAACACGCGGATCGTCTCTTCCCAGAACAGGCGCCGGAGCAGCGTTTCCACGTCGGTCGTGAGCAGCTCTTCCTGCTTCAAGGTCTGGCCCAGCATGACGGCGCGGGTCCACGTCTCGAGGTCTTCTTCCTCGCTGGCCTGCTTGACCTGGCCTTCGACGTTGGAATTGCGCGGCAGCTTTTGCAGCAGCAGGCCGCGCGCGACGTTCTCGTCGGCCGCCAGCCACAGCTTGGTGTCCATCTGTTCCGAGCGCAGCATGTAGTTCTCGATGACGGTCGCGATGTCCTCGCCGACGAGCGGCACGACGCCCTGGTACGGCTGCTGGCCCGGGACCTTGTCCTGCGGGTCGAGCGTGATCACGAAGCGGCCGTGGCCATGCTGGTTCAGCAATTGCGCGACGGATGCGTCGTCCGGCACGTCCGCGCCTTCGCGCAGCTTGGCGGTGGCGCGCATGCGCAGGTTCGCGTCGCACTCGACGACGAGCAGTTTCACCAGGCCGTCGCCATGGATCTGCATGACGATCGAGCCGTTGAACTTGAGGTTGGCGGACAGCAGCGCCGCCGCGGCGACCATTTCGCCCAGCAAGGCGCGCACCGCCTTCGGGTAGACGTGGCGCGACTGGATCTCGCGCCACGCGTTGGAGATCTCGACGAGCTCGCCGCGGACGGCTGCGTTGTCGAAGATGAATTTCTGGAGGGTGTCCTTGCTGGTATCAGTCGTCATTCTTTATCCGATTTTCTTGAGCTCCGCCTTGAAGCGTTTGCCGCGCTCGACATAGCTGGCGGCATTGCCCTGCAAGCGGAGCAGGTCGTCTTCCGTGAGCGTGCGCACCACCTTGGCCGGGGCGCCCAGGATCAGCGAACCGTCCGGGAACTCCTTGCCTTCGGTGACCACGGCGCCGGCTCCCACGAGGCAGCCCTTGCCGATCTTCGCGCCGTTCAGCACCACGGCCTGGATGCCGATCAGCGCGCCGTCGCCGACGGTGCAGCCATGCAGCATCGCCTGGTGGCCGACGGTGACGTTCTTGCCGAGCACGAGCGGAAAGCCCATGTCCGTGTGCATCACCGTGCCTTCCTGGACATTGCTGCCGGTGCCGATCGTGATGCGCTCGTTGTCGCCGCGGATCGTCACGCCGGACCACACCGAGGCATCCGCCGCGACCGTCACTTTGCCGATCAAGGTGGCCGAATCGGCGATATAGGCCGACGGATCGATCTCGGGCGCATCTTCGCCCAGCTGGTAAATCGCCATGGAGTGCTCGCGGAAGGTTGAGATGCCCGTATTTTACGCCTTCACGCTCGTAAGGGGCCCAGATGGGGCTGGCCTGCAGGATTACAAGCTTCGTGCTTATAATGCGAACGGTCGTACTAATTTAACTCGCAAACAGGAACCGCCATGACACCGTCCCGCTCCGAATTCCTCATCATCCGCGGCTTGCGCACCCACGTCCGCCACTGGGGCCGCGAGGGCGCGCCCAAGCTGTTCATGGCGCATGGCTGGATGGACATGTCGGCCTCGTTCCAGTTCGTCGTCGACGCGTTGCAGGGCGACTGGCACGTCATCGCCCACGACTGGCGCGGCTTCGGCCTGACCGGGCGCTCCGGCAACGACACGTACTGGTTCCCCGACTACTTCGCCGACCTGGAAGCGATCCTCGACCATTATTCGCCCGGCGAACCCGTGAACCTGCTGGGCCACAGCATGGGCGGCAACATCGTGAGCGTGTATGCGGGCGTGCGGCCGGAACGCATCGCGAGGCTGATCAACCTGGAAGGCTTCGGGCTGCCCGCCACGCGCCCCGACCAGGCGCCTGGCCGCTACGCCAAGTGGCTCGACGAAGTGAAGGTCCCGCCCGCCATGCGCGGCTACGCCAGCCTGGATGAGGTGGCGACGCGCCTGCGCAAGACGAACCCGCGCCTGCCTGCCGACCGCGCCGCCTTCCTCGCCCGGCACTGGGCCGCGCAGAATGCGCAGGGCGAGTGGGAAATCCTGGGCGACCCGGCGCACAAGATGCCGGGGCCGCTGCTGTACCAGGTGGAAGAGGTGCTCGCGTGCTGGCGCCGCATCACGGCGCCCGTGCTGTGGGTCGAGGCCGAGCACACGGACATGTGGCGCTGGATGGGCCCGAAGGAAGAGGCGCGCCACGAAGTCGACCGCCGGCTCGCGCAGCTGGCCAAGGTCACGCCGCGCATGATGCCGGATGCGGGGCACATGCTGCACCACGATCAACCCGAAGTGCTGGCGCGCATGATCGAGGCGTTCCTCGCGGGCTGACATTGCGTACAATGGTATTTCGAAACGATACCCTGTCCGGATGCTGCCCATGAAAGTCGATCTCCACTGCCACTCCAACGTCTCCGACGGCGTGCTCGCACCCGCCGCCGTGGCCGCGTATGCCCGCAAGGGCGGTGTCGATGCATGGGCGCTGACGGACCATGACGAAATCGGCGGTATCAAGGCCGCACGCGCGAAGGCCGAGGAACTGGGCATGCGCTTCGTGCCGGGCGTGGAGATTTCCGTGACGTGGGCCGGCGAGACCGTGCACCTCGTCGGCCTGCAGGTCGACGAAGACAATGCGACCCTCGTGCAGGGCCTGGCCGCCACGCGCAACGGGCGCGACGCGCGCGGGCGCGAGATCGCCGCGCAGCTCGACCAGGCCGGCATCCCGAACGCCTACGAAGGCGCGCTGAAATACGTCGGCAATCCGGACCTGTTGTCGCGCACGCACTTCGCGCGCTACCTGTGCGAGCTCGGCAAGTGTTCCAACACGTCGGAGGTGTTCCGCCGCTATCTCACGGAAGGCAAACCGGGCTACGTGCCGCACCGCTGGGCGACGCTGGCCGATGCGATGGGCTGGATCCGCGCGGCGGGCGGCGTCCCCGTGATCGCGCATCCGGGCCGCTACCGCTTCGACGCGACGGCCGAGGGCGCGCTGTTCGACGAATTCAAGCAGCTGGGCGGCAATGCCATCGAGGTCGTCACGGGCAGCCATACGCCGGACCAGTACGCGACGTATGCCGAGGTGGCGCGCCGCTACGGTTTCCTCGCATCGCGCGGGACGGATTTCCACGCGCCGGGGGAGTCGCGCGTCGAGTTCGACCAGTTGCCGCCGCTGCCGAGTGGGGTGACGCCGGTTTGGCATGACTGGTTCTGACCGGTAGCACAACATGCATGCCGTCGTCCCCGCGAAGGCGGGGACCCAAGTTTTGTGCGTCGACGCGACGTGAAATTGGGTCCCTGCCTCCGCAGGGACGACGAATTGGGTCCCTGCCTCTGCAGGGACGACGTTTACGCGCAAACGAGCTTGAAATTTCAACATCCAGCCCTTATCTTGTCGGACTGATATTGAACCCATCCTGAGGCTCCCCAGATGAAGCGCATACTGCTGTTCCTCGCCACCAACCTCGCCGTCGTGCTCGTGCTGTCGATCGTGCTGAACGTCCTCGGCGTCGGGCGTCCGGTCGGCGGGCAGGGCATCAACGTCGGGGCGCTGCTCGTGTTTTCGCTCGTCGTGGGCTTCACGGGTTCCATCATTTCCCTGTTGATGAGCAAGCCGATGGCGAAGATGTCCACCGGCGCGCGCGTCATCGAACAGCCGGGCAACGCCACCGAAGCATGGCTGCTCGGCACCGTGGGCAACCTCGCGCAGCGCGCGGGCATCGCGATGCCGGAAGTGGCCGTGTACGAGGGCGAGCCGAATGCGTTCGCGACGGGCGCTTTCAAAAATTCCGCGCTGGTGGCCGTGTCGACGGGCCTGCTCGCCAACATGAACCGCGAGGAAGTCGAGGCCGTGCTGGGCCACGAGATCGCGCACGTGGCCAATGGCGACATGGTCACGCTCACCTTGATCCAGGGCGTCGTGAACACGTTCGTCGTGTTCCTCGCGCGCGTCGTCGGCTTCTTCGTCGACAACGTCGTGTTCCGCCGCGGGAACGACGCGCGCGGGCCGGGCTTCGGCTATGCGATCACCGTGTTCGTGTGCGAGATCCTGTTCGGCATCGTCGCGTCGATCATCGTCGCGTGGTTCTCGCGCCAGCGCGAATTCCGCGCGGACGCCGGTTCGGCCCAGCTGCTGGGCAGCCCGCTGCCGATGCAGCATGCGCTCGCGCGCCTGTCCGGCATGCACCCGGGCGCGCTGCCGCAATCGATGGCCGCGTCGGGCATCTCGGGCCACGGCAGCGGCTGGGGCGCGTTGTTCGCGTCGCACCCGCCGATGGAAGAACGCATCGCGGCCCTCCAGGCGCTGCGCCAGTCGGGGTTCGCGCGATGACCCAATATTTCGAAGTCCATCCGCAGAATCCGCAGGCGCGCCTGATCCGCCAGGCCGCGCAGATCATCCAGGGCGGCGGCATCGTCGCCGCGCCGACCGATTCCGCGTACGCCCTCGTATGCCGCCTCGACGACAAGGCGGCCGTGGAAAAGCTGCGGCGCATCCGCGGCGTCGACGAGAAGCACCACCTGACGCTGCTCGTGCGCGACCTGTCCGAGATCGCCACGTATGCGCGCGTCGACAACCGCCAGTACCGGCAACTGAAAGCCGTCACGCCGGGGCCGTACACGGTGATCCTGGAAGCGACGAAGGAAGTGCCGCGCAGGCTGTCGCACCCGTCGCGCAAGACGATCGGCATCCGCGTGCCGGAAAACGCGATCCTGCTGGCGCTGCTGGAAGAACTGGGCGAACCCTTGATCGGCACGACCTTGCAACTGCCGGGCGACGACAACATGCTGTCCGATCCGGACGAGGTGCGCGAGCGTCTCGACAGGCAGATCGAGCTCGTGATCGACGGCGGCGCCGGCACGCTCGAACCCACCACGATCATCGACCTCACGGGGCCCATTGCTTCGCTCGTACGCGAAGGCCGGGGCGATCCGGCCGCGTTCGGCCTGTAGGCCGGGGCCGCCGCGCCGCGCGCTCTGATAGAATCGCAGGTTATGGATGAACTCATACGCAATCTGGCAGTGTATGCACTGCCTGTCCTCTTTGCGCTGACGATGCACGACGCCGCCCAGGCGTTCGTCGCGAAACGCTTCGGAGACAACACCGCACACGCCGCCGGGCGTACCACTTTCAATCCGCTGGCCCACATCGATCCGATCGGCACCATCGTCATTCCGGTGGTGATGTACCTGACGGTGCACTTCGTGTTCGGCTACGCGAAACCGCTGCCGATCAACTACGGCCAGATGCGCAACCCGAAGCGCGACATGGCGTGGGTCGCGCTGTCCGGTCCGGGCGCAAACTTCCTGATGGCGCTGATCTGGCTCCTGCTGAGCATCTTCCTCGACTACTTCGGGGTGCAGGAGTCGTTCCCGCACCTCGTGGCCGAGGCGGGTGTGCAGACGAATCTGTGGCTGATGGCGTTCAACCTGCTGCCGATCCCGTCGATGGATGGCGGCCGCGTGCTGTTTTCCATCCTGCCGCACAAGGCCGCATTCCAGTTCGCGCGCCTGGAGCCGTACGGCTTCATCATCCTGCTCGCGCTGATCTTCCTGAAGGTGATCGGCTACTGGCTGTTCTGGGTCGGCGTGATCGCGAACCTGCTGCTGCACCTGATCGTCTATCCCCTGAATTTTCTCCTGACCTGATACCGCTATGTTTCCCGACCGTGTCGTTTCCGGCATGCGCCCGACCGGGCTGATGCACCTTGGCCACTACCATGGGGCCCTGAAGAACTGGATCCGCATGCAGTCCGAACTGCCTTGCCTGTTCTTCGTCGCCGACTGGCACGCGCTGACCACGCATTACGACGACCCGGCGATCATCGAGAAAAGCACGTGGGACATGGTCATCGACTGGCTGGCGGCCGGCATCGACCCGGCCCAGGCCACGATCTTCATCCAGTCGAAAGTGCCGGAGCACGCGGAACTGCATCTGCTGCTGTCGATGGCCACGCCGCTCGGCTGGCTCGAGCGCGTGCCGACGTACAAGGACCAGATCGAGAACCTCGCGAACCGCGACCTCGCGACGTACGGCTTCCTCGGCTACCCGCTGCTGCAGGCGGCCGACGTGCTGATCTACCGCGCCACGCAGGTGCCCGTGGGCGAGGACCAGGTGCCGCACATCGAGATGATGCGAGAGATCGCGCGGCGCTTCAATCACCTGTACGGCAAGGAACCGGGCTTCGAGCAGAAGGCGCTGGACGCCGTGAAAAAGCTGGGCAGCAAGCGCGCCAAGCTGTATGCGGAACTGCGCACCGCGTACCAGCAGGACGGCATTGCTGCCGCGCTGGAACAGGCGCAGGCCATGCTGGACGAGGCGGGCAGCCTGTCGAACATCGACCGCGAGCGTCTGTTCGGCTACCTGGAAGGCAGCCGCAAGATCATCCTCGTCGAGCCGCAAGTGAAGCTGACGGCAGCATCGCGCCTGCCGGGTCTCGATGGCCGCAAGATGTCCAAGAGCTACGGCAATTCGATCTCGCTGCGCGAAGATCCCGAATCCGTCACGAAGAAGATCCGCACGATGCCGACCGATCCCGCGCGCGTGCGCCGCAGCGACGCGGGCGATCCGCTCAAATGCCCGGTGTGGCAGCTGCACGAAGTCTATTCCGACGCGAACACGAAGGATTGGGTGATGAAGGGCTGCACGAGCGCCGGCATCGGCTGCCTCGAGTGCAAGCAGCCCGTCGTGGAAGCCGTGCTGGCCGAGCAGGAGCCGATGCACGAGCGCGCGCAGCAGTACGTCGACGATCCGTCGCTCGTGCGCGCCATCGTCGCCGACGGTTGCGAGAAGGCGCGCAAGCTGGCGCAGGAAACGATGCGCGACGTGCGCGAAGTCATGGGACTGTCCTACTCGTGACGGACCGTCCATCCGCCTGGGTCGCGCGCTTCGCGCCGGCGATCGCGCCGGGCGAGACGCTCGATCTCGCGTGCGGCGGCGGCCGTCATGCGCGCCTGCTGGCGGCGCTCGGCCATCCCGTGCTCGCGGTCGACCGCGACGCCGCATCGCTCGCGCAGGTGGCCGGTCCCGGCATCACGACCCTGCAGTACGACCTCGAAGCGGAGGGCGGCGCATGGCCGTTCGCGCCGGGACGTTTTGCCGGCATCGTCGTCACGAACTACCTGCACCGGCCGCTGTTCGCGCATCTCGCGGGCGCACTGGCGCCGAACGGGATCCTCGTCTACGAAACCTTCGCGCTCGGGAACGAACGCTTCGGCAAACCATCCAGCCCGGCGTTCCTGCTGGCGCCCGGCGAACTGCTGGACGTCGCCGCACGCCATGGTTTGAAGGTCCTCGCCTACGAGGACGGGATCATCGAGACGCCCCGTCCGGCGCGCGTGCAAAGGCTGTGCGCGGCGGGACGGGAAGTCGATCCGGGAGCAGTCAGGCTCGATATGTAACCAACCTGTAACCATGCCATTTATATGGTGTGGAATGAACCATAACGCCAGGCTATCCGCTACAATCGACATTTATTTATTAACGGCACGGTCCACTGATTATGATTAAGGGCAGCATAGTAGCAATCGTCACACCGATGTTCGAGGATGGAAGCCTGGACAGGGACAGCCTGCGCCGACTCCTCGACTGGCATGTGGCGGAAGGTACGGACGCAATCTGCATCGTCGGCACGACCGGCGAGTCGGCCACCGTGAGCCCGGACGAACACTGCGAACTGATCAAGCTGACCGTCGACCACATCGCCGGCCGCATTCCGGTCATCGCCGGCACGGGCGGCAATTCGACGGTCGAAGCGATCGCGCTGACCCGTCACGCCAAGGAAGTGGGCGCGGACGCGTCGCTGCAAGTCGTCCCGTACTACAACCGTCCGTCGCAGGAAGGCATGTATCGCCACTTCAAGGCGATCGCCGAATCGACCGACCTGCCGGTGATCCTGTACAACGTGCCGGGCCGGACCGTGGCCGACATGAGCAACGAGACCGTGCTGCGCCTGGCCGCCATCGACAACATCATCGGCATCAAGGACGCGACCGGCAACCTGGCCCGCGGCATCGAGCTGCTGCGCGACATCGACCGTTCGTTTGCCGGCAAGGGCAAGTCGTTCGGCGTGTTCTCGGGCGACGACGCGAGCGCACTGGCGCTGATGCTGTGCGGCGGCGCCGGCAACATCTCCGTGACCGCGAACGTGGCGCCGCGCGCGATGGCCGAGATGTGCAAGGCCGCGCTGAACGGCGACGCCGCCCGCGCCATCGAAATCAACAACAGCGTCCTCGAACTGCACAGCAAGCTGTTCGTCGAGCCGAACCCGGTGCCGGTGAAATGGGCGCTGGCCGAGATGGGCAAGATGCCGGCCGGCCTGCGCCTGCCGCTGGCCCCGCTGTCCGCGCAATACCACGACACCGTCCGCACCGCGCTGCGCGCTTCCGGCGTCCTTTGATTACCAGCTTTAACGATATGACGAATCGCAAGATGATGACTTCCACCGCAGCCCGCACCGTGGCCCTGACCGCCATCGCGTTGAGCCTGGCCGCGTGCACGACCGTGTTCGAATCGGACAAGGTGGACTACAAGGCTTCCAAGAAAGCGGCACCGCTGGACATTCCGCCCGACCTGACCCAGCTGCAGAAGGACAACCGCTACGCCGTGCCGGATGGCAAAGGCATCGCCACCGCGTCCGGCTTCCAGCAGCAGCGCGGCGCCGCGCCGGCCATCGCGGCCGCGTCCGGCGAACAGATCGGCCAGGTGCCCACCGACACCATCCGCATCGAGCGCAACGGCAACCAGCGCTGGCTCGTGATCAAGGAAACGCCGGAACAACTGTGGCCGCAACTGCTGGAGTTCTGGCATAACTCGGGCTTCACCGTCGAGACCGAGTCGCCGCAGACCGGCATCATGGAAACGAACTGGGCCGAGAACCGCGCCAAGATCCCGCAGGACTTCATCCGCCGCACCATCGGCAAGGTATTCGATTCCGCGTACTCGACCGGTGAGCGCGACAAGTTCCGCACCCGCCTGGAGCGCCGTCCGGACGGTTCGACCGAGATCTACATCAGCCACCGCGGCGCGGAAGAAGTGCTGACCGGTCCGCAGAAGGAGCAGGCCACCTGGACCGCGCGTCCGAACGATCCTGAACTGGAAGCGGAATTCCTGGGCCGCCTGATGGCCCAGCTGACCGGCACCAAGGTCAAGGAAGCGACCGCGTTCGTGACGAACGCGCCGCTGGAACCGCAGCACGCCAAGCTGGAAGGCAGCAAGGTCGTCGTCGACGAAGGCTTCGACCGCGCATGGCGCCGCGTGGGCCTGGCGCTGGACCGCGTCGGCTTCACGGTGGAAGACCGCGACCGCGTGCAGGGCATTTATTTCGTGCGCTACGTCGATCCGGACGCGGTCAAGAAGGAAGGCTTCTTCAGCAAGCTGTTCGGTAGCGAAGACAAGAACAAGGAAGCGCAGAAATACCGCGTGATCGTGTCGACGGCACAGGGCGCGACCTCGACCGACGTGACCGTGCAGACGAACGACGGCAAGCCGGAAACGTCGCCGACCGGCGCCAAGATCCTCAAGCTGCTGGCGGACGAGCTGAAATAATCTGGGTTTGCCTGCATGAAAAACCGGCCCGCGTGGCCGGTTTTTTTATCGGTCCAATTCTATGTAAAAGCAATGGACGTAAAAAAACCGGCCCGCAGGCCGGTTTCTTTAGCGCGATTCGAATTACTTCGAAGCAGCCGGAGCAGCAGCAGCCGAAGCGGCGTCAGCAGCAGCCGAAGCAGCCGAAGCAGCAGCCGAAGCGGCCGAAGCAGCAGCGTCAGCAGCGGCCGGAGCAGCCGGGGTAGCGGCAGCGTCAGCAGCCGGAGCGGCCGGAGCAGCAGCCGGAGCGGTGGTCTCAGCAGCCGGAGCCGCCGGGGTCACGGTGGTTTCTTCTTTCTTCGAGCAGGCAGCCAGAGCAACAGCCAGCAGGGAAACGATCAGCAGAGATTTTTTCATGGTTTTTCCTTAATTAATTCAAAAGGGTGGTGCGATGAATAATTACCGGTAATTATCGCTCGTCAGGAATTCTCTTGTTTGTATACTTTGGAAAAAGTGCCTACAGACAACGGAACCTTCCTAACCCGATATTATAGCCAAATTTACTGAATCGCAATAGAAAAGTCGTGTCAAGACGTAACAGTTGCCAGATCGGGCAAGGTTCATCTTCAGGCAACAGGATACATCCTGTCCGTGCGCTAGTTCTCATAGAGAAAACCAAGCCAAAACAAGTATTTACAGACCGGAAACACTGGCCTGTATACCAGCTTGTGATTCTGCCCAAATGGCGTCAAAACGCAGGCGCGACAGCTCGGTTTGTTGCGGTGCGTCAAAGACCGCCTCACCGCGCAGGTGATCGCTGTGAAAGCGCCGCACGATGTGCAGGTCGTCCGCGATGCAGAACGAATCCGTGAGCGCGCGCAGTGCCCGCGGCGTGCGTCGGCACTCGATGCCGTGCACATGATCGCGCAGCAGGCGCAGGAACCTGGGCGCCTCCCGTTCCAGGTGCGCGGGATCGTGCAGCGCCAGCCGCAGGCGGCCGCCGGCGTGCAGGAAGCGGCGCAGTGCCGCGTCCACGTCCGGCGCGCCCAGCCGGAACAACGTAAAGTCCGGATCGAACATGACGAGCGTCGCCCTCGCGCGCGCCCATACCTCGTCCAGCTGCTGCTGGAACGCGGCGCGGGTGTCGAAGGACGCGTTCATGTCAGCCGAGCTCGATCCAGCCGTCCTGGTACCAGGTGTACAGCGCTTCCAGCACGTCGTCCGACGCCTGGTCGAGCAGGCTGCCCGGCAAGCCGCGCTCGTTGGCGAGCACGTCCAGCACGACCTTGTCCGCGCGCCCGACGGCGAACGATTCGCCGTTGATGAACACGTGCTTGCCGCGGTAGAGCATCAACGTCTTGGGCGACAGTTTCAGGCCCTTTTTCGCCGCCTGTTCCATGAAGCGGCCCACCGTCAGCGGCTTTGCGACCGGCGTGAAGAACACGTTGTGTTTCGGCTCGGACAGGTATTCGCCCATGAAGATCGTGACGTCTTCCTCGTCCCAGCGCACCTTGTTCAGTTCTTCGGTGACGGTGGCCAGCATGTCGCGCGGGATCTCGGCCGGGTTCTTCGCGGGTTTCAGGCCCGGGTCGACATAGCGGCCCGGCAGGTCGATGGAGTCGGCCATGAACTGCAGGAAGGCTTCGCCCAGTTCCTGGAACGACGGCGAGCGGAAGCCGATCGAATACGTCATGCATTCGCCCTCGGCGACGCCGTCGTGCGCGTAGTGCGGCGGCAGGTACAGCATGTCGCCCGGTTCCAGCACGAATTCTTCTTCCGGCTCGAAGTTGGCGAGGATCTTCAGCGGCAGGCCCTCGACCAGCGTCAGGTCCTGCTGCGCGCCGATGCGCCAGCGGCGCTTGCCCTGCGCCTGCAGCAGGAATACGTCATAGGAATCGAAATGCGGACCGACGCCGCCGCCGTCCGTCGCATAGCTGACCATCAGGTCGTCCAGGCGCGCGTCCGGCACGAAACGGAACTGGCGCAGCAGGGCATCGGCCTTCGGCTCGTGCAGGTTGACGCCCTGCACGAGCATGGTCCATTCGCGCTGAGCCTTGGACGGCAGTTCGGCCAGCGGGCCGTGCTGCATGTCCCACTTGCCGTCGGTGAGCGTCACGAGGCGCGATTCGACGTGGTTCAGTTTGGCCAGCTCGGCCAGCTTGTCGACCTTGAGCAGCGGTTTGAAATCGGGGATGGCCTGACGGATGAGCAGGGGTTTCTTGTGCCAGTAATCGCGGAGGAACTGGGCGGGCGTGATATTGCCGAGGAGCTGTAATTTTTGCATGTGCCATTATAACCAGGCTGGTAAACTCGCTGCCTAAAGGGGCCTCGAAAAACCGTAGCAGTAGGTTTTTCGAGGCCCCCGGGTATAATCGAGACCTTACCCACGAAAGGATGTGCAATGAAGATTGCCCAGAACACGGTTGTGTCGGTCAACTATAAACTGTCCGACGCTCAGAACAACCTGATCGAAGACGGCGCCCAGCCGATGGTCTACCTGCACGGTGGCTACGAGAACACGCTGCCGAAGATCGAGGAAGAGCTGGACGGCAAGGACGTGGGTTACACGTCGACCATCCAGATCGAGCCGGAAGACGCGTTCGGCGACTACGATCCGAACCTGGTGAAGGTCGAGGACCGCAACCGCCTGCCGGAACCGATCGAAGTCGGCATGCAGTTCGAAGGCATGGCCGAGGGCAGCGACGAAGAGCCGGTCATCTTCACCGTCACCGAAGTGGCCGACGACAAGGTCGTGCTGGACGGCAATCACCCGCTGGCCGGCATGGCCCTGCGCTTCGACCTGTCCGTGATCGACGTGCGCGCCGCCACGCCGGAAGAGATCGCGCACGGCCACGTGCACGGCGCCCACGGCCATGACCACGGTCACGGCGAGATCGACGACAGCGAAGAAGGCGACCACTTCCGTAGCCAGCCGCTGCAATAATCACCTACGCACGCGGTGCGCGTCGACCCGGCTGCGGCCGGGTCGTCAGTCCTTCCTTGCGCCGTTCGCCGTCTCGACCTTGCGGGGATCGACCCTGAACAGGGTCTTCGTCTCTGGATTCACCACCACCTCCAGCGCATCCGCGCCGGCCGCCAGATGGCCGACATTGCCGCGCCATTCGATGACGGGTCTTGCACGCATGCGCGTACCGTCGACGAGCAGCACCTTGCCCCGGAATTTCTGCGCCAGCGACAGGATCAGCCGGCGCGGCTCCGCGAAGCCGTCGTTGTCCGGCACGGCGCCGCGCAGCAGGGCGCGCAGGCCCGTCGGCTGCGACAACGCCTTCACATCGCCTTCGGAAAACAGCACGATCGCTTCCAGCTTGTCGCGCCTGGCGATGGCGAACAGCCGGTGCAGCCAGAAGCGGTTCGCGACGAGCCGGTCCTCGTACTCGCTGTTGCGGCCCGCTTCGTTCAGGTAGTGGTTGTTATTGGCCGGCATGTTGACGGTCGCATACAGCACCTTGCCGACCGACCAGTGCGCATTTTCCGCATAGCTGCGAAAGCGCGGGCTCATCGACAGGCGCGTCAGCGGCAGCTTGCGCGCGCCCAGCGTGGACGGCTCGCCGTAGAACAGTTCGCGGATGCGGTTCATGCGCTCGATCGCATTCGTCCGGCCGGCACTGTTGCGGCATTCCGTCCAGTCGCTGCCGGCCGGCAGCACGATGACGGGCCGGCGCGCATCGTCGATCAGCTCGCGCCGCTTCTGGTACAGCTTGTCCGTGCACGGCTCGTTCGCACCCTTGATGCCGGTGACGACCAGGAAGGCGACGTCCTTGTCGTCATTGTCGGCGAGCGCCTGCTTGAGGCGTTTTTCGCCGCCATCGGTAAAACCGTGGCCGATGATGGCGAAACGGTGCGCGTCATCGTCGCGGGCGTCCGCGCGCGCGCCGCCCGCCAGCGCGCAGGCGAGGACGAACAGGAGAAGCGAGCGGCGTCGCGGCATCGTCAGGCCGAGGCCAGCCGCTTGAGCTCGTACAAGCGTTCGAGCGCTTCGCGCGGGGTCAGGGCATCGGGATCGATGGCGTCCAGCAGCGTCAGCGCGGGCGACTCGGCCGCCGCGTGCATCGGTGCCGGCGCGGGCGCGGCGTCGGCGTCGCCGTCGTCGCACGGCGCCGGCGCGAACAGGTCGAGCTGCGGCGTCGCATCGAGCGCCTGCGCTTCCAGCCGCGCCAGGTGCTTGCGCGCGGCGCGGATCACGCCGGGCGGCACGCCCGCCAGCTGCGCGACCTGCAGGCCGTAGCTCTGCGACGCCGGGCCGTCCTGCACGGCATGCAGGAACACGATGCTGTCCTTGTGCTCGACGGCCGACAGGTGCACGTTGACCGCGCTCGGATGCTGTTCCGGCAGCTGCGTCAATTCGAAGTAGTGCGTGGCGAACAGCGTAAAGCTGCGGCTCGTCTCGATCAGGTGGCGCGCGATGGCCCACGCGAGCGCGAGACCGTCGAACGTCGACGTGCCGCGGCCCACTTCGTCCATCAGCACAAGCGAGTGCTCGGTCGCGCCGTTCAGGATCGTGGCCGATTCCGTCATCTCCACCATGAACGTCGAGCGGCCGTTGGCCAGGTCGTCCGACGCGCCGATGCGCGTGAAGATGCGGTCGATGGGACCGATCGTCGCGCTCGTCGCCGGCACATAGCTGCCGACATAGGCCAGCAGCGTGATCAGCGCGACCTGGCGCATGAACGTCGATTTACCGCCCATGTTCGGGCCCGTGATCAGGAGCAGGCGGCGGTCGTTGGACAGCTTGCAGTCGTTGGCGATGAAGCGCTCGATCTGGTTCTCGACGACCGGGTGGCGGCCCTCGACGATGGTGAGGCAGGGCTCCTCGACCAGCTGCGGCATGCACCAGTTGTTGCGCACGGCGTGGGCGGCGAGGGCGGTGATGGTATCGAGCTGCGCGATGCCGGAGGCGATGCGCTGCAGGCACGCGATGTGCGGCGCGAGGTCGGCCAGCAGCAGCTCGTACAGCAGTTTTTCGCGCGCCAGCGCGCGGTCCTGCGCGGACAAGGCTTTATCTTCGAACGCCTTCAGTTCGGGCGTGATGTAGCGTTCGCAGTTCTTCAGGGTCTGGCGGCGGCGGTAATCATCCGGCACCTTGTCGGCCTGGCCGTTCGTGACTTCGATGTAGAAGCCGTGCACGCGGTTGTACTCGACCCGCAGGTTGGCGATGCCGGTGCGCGCACGCTCGCGCGCTTCCAGATCGACGAGGAACTGGCCCGCGTTTTCCGACAGCGCGCGCAGCTCGTCCAGCTCGGCGTCGAAGCCGCGCGCGAACACGCCGCCGTCGCGCACCATCGCGGCCGGCTCCGTCGCGATGGCGCGTTGCAAGAGGTCCGCGCACGCCTCGGGCACGGCGATGGCGTCGTGGATGTCGCGCAGCAGGCACGAGTCGCCGGGGATGAAGCAGCGCGCCACCTGCTCGCGCAGCGCGGGCAGTTGGGTCAAGCCGTCGCGCAGGCTCGCGAGATCGCGCGGACGCGCCGTCAAGAGCGCGATGCGGGTCGTGATGCGCTCGATGTCGGGCACGTGTGCAAGAGTCGCCGACAGGTCGTGCATGGCCTCGCGCTGGGCCAGCGCCTCGATCGCCTCGTGGCGCGCGCGGGCCACGCGCTGGTCGCGCTTCGCGTGGTGCAGCCAGTGGCGCAACAGGCGCGAACCCATCGCCGTGCGGCAGCCGTCCAGCAGAGAAAACAGCGTGGGCGACTCGTGGCCGCGGATCGTCTCCGTCAGCTCGAGGTTGCGGCGCGTGGACGCATCGAGGCCGATGAATTCGCTCTCCGATTCGACCGCGAGACTCCTCACGTGCTGCAGGCCGCGGCCCTGCGTAGCCTGGGCATAGCGCAGCAGCGCGCCGGCCGCGCCGAACGCGGCGCCGAGACCGTCCGCGCCGAAGCCGGACAAGGTAGCGACACCCAATTGGTCGAGCAGCGCCTTGTGGCCGTGCACGACGTCGAAATGCCAATCCGGCACGCGCGCGGTGTGGCCGACCGGCGATTCTTCGAACAGGTCGGCGCCGCCGTCGGCGCGCAGCACTTCGGCCGGCGCGATGCGTTCCAGTTCCTGCACGAGGCGCACGGCGGCCGCACGGGCGTCGCCCGCGAATTCCATCAGCCGGAGTCCCCCGCTGGCGAGCGACATCCACGCGAGACCCGTCGTGACCACCTTGCGGTTCGCGACCGTGCACACGGCGAGCAGCGGGCGCTCGGCCTTTTCGGGCAGCAGGTCGGCATCCGTCAGCGTCCCCGGCGTGACGACGCGTACGACCTTGCGCTCGACCGGGCCTTTGCTCAGCGCCGGGTCGCCGATCTGTTCGCAGATCGCGCACGACTCGCCCAGCTTGACGAGCTTGGCGAGGTAAGGATCGAGCGAGTGGAAGGGCACGCCCGCCATCTTGATCGGATTCCCGCCCGAGCTGCCGCGCGCCGTCAAGGTGATGCCCAGGATGCGCGCGGCCTTCTCGGCGTCCTCGAAGAACAGCTCGTAGAAGTCGCCCATCCGGTAGAAGACGAGCATCGTGGGGTAGTCGGCCTTGATGCTCAGGTACTGCTGCATCATCGGGGTGTGATGGCTTTTTCCGGACTTGGTAAATTGTTGATCTAACGGCATGTCGTCGTCTAACTTCATGATTTTGTTGCGGATTCCTTTGGCTCGCCCGGATCTGGATCACATCACGACGCATCACACGGCATCGCTTCACTTCACGGATTGGCGTAGCTTTTTCGATGCTCTGCCGTCGAACCTACGCTGAGGGAGCAAACCGGTGTCGCGGACGGTCAAAAAGCTACGCCGGCCCCTCTGCTGGGAGAGTGATGTGCACCATGCTGGGGTGGCCGAGCTGCTGTCGCCAGACGTGCACTTTACCATGTCCTACTGGTCGACCTGCGGCGCGAGATGCAGGGTCGGCAAGTATACGTGAAAAGCTACGCCGAGCCTACGCCTGGACGCGCGGAGCCGACAATCCGAGGAGGCTCAAGGATACGCTGCAGAGCACACCCTACACTTGGCTGCACGGCATGAAGTCAACGTACGCGAAAGGAGGAAACAATGGCATTTGATGCCAGGGCGGCCAAGTTGCTAGCTCCGGGGGAGCACTACACCATGTCCGACTGCCCAGGTCTCCGGTTCGAAGTGTCATCCACGACGCGTGCGTGGATCTATCGCTACAAGAGCCCGGTCGATGGCAAGATGCGCCAAGTGAAGATCGGTGCCTGGCCTGCGGTATCGATCAATGCGGCGAAGGTTGAATGGGAAAAATTGCGAGACCAGCGCGCGCGCGGTGAGGACCCAGCTGCCGAGCGTCGCGCCAAGCGCGCCCGGGAAAACGAAGAGAAGGAAGCTGCGCGCGTGAAGTCGAACCGCACGCTGACGGTGCGTAAATTGGTCGATTTTTATCTAACCGGGCACATAGAACGGAAGCGCAAACAGAAAGGCATCGACGAGACCAGTCGGACCTTGAACTATGCGTTATGTGCGACTTGTCCTGAAGAGTGGTCTGGAGAGTTTGGCGATCTCGACCCCGCGAAGGTTACCCGAGCACGGGCATTCGCCTTGTTGCACACATTTATCGAAACCCCCGTACAAGCCGGGCGCGTTCGGCTCGAGCTTGGCGCGGCGTGGGACTTCGGTCACGACGCGGGCAAACTCCCCGAGGATGTGCCCAACTGGTGGCGCGTCATTATGCGGGGAAAGCTTCGCAGCAAGGGGCGCGTCCGCGAGGGCAAACGAATCGGAACAGCGAAGCGCTTTTTGACGCCGGCGGAGCAGGGCGCGTTGATTCGTTGGCTACCCAACTTTTCGAAAGCAGTCCATGACCTCCTGATTCTTTATATGTGGACTTGTGCACGGGGTTCGGAGCTCGTCGCAATGGAAGTCAGTGAAATCTCGGAAGAGCCCGACGGCGTATGGTGGACCGTTCCCAAGGCGAAAACCAAGAACGAGCGACACGAGGAGGCCATGGACTTGCGGGTACCGCTGGTTGGACGGGCTGTAGATGTTGTTCGCCGGCGTATCGCGGTTGTGAAGAGTGGCTATCTATTCCCGTCCACGGGAAAGAGCGGCCATGTGGAACAAAAAGTGGTAGGAGTGGGAGTCTGGTATCACCAGCCCTATTCGAAGACCCGTCCAGAGCAGATAAGGCCTCGTTTGCCGGTAACCCATTGGTCACCACATGACTTGCGTCGGACCGGTAGAACTCAGTTGTCCGCGCTCGGCTGCCGCAGGGAGATTGCGGAAGCCGTGATCGGGCACATGCCGGATGGGGTGGCAGGTGTCTATGATAAGTACGCGTATGATCGCGAGCGCCGAGAATGGCTGACTAAACTCAGTGAGCACTACGAAGTAGTAGCTCAGTCTTCACTGTGAGCTTGCCTTGATACGGCGGCTTTTTGCTTTGATGTGTTTAGCGGTGGCGGGAGATCCGACGTGGGCCGACCTTCGGCCCACTCTTCAATTTCTCGAACAAGCCAAGCCACTCGTCGATCCGATAATTGACGAGGCCTTGGAAAGCTGCCCGTGCGAACAAGGCGCTGGATCGTGGCCATCGCCAAGCAGACAGTGGCTGATACAGCAGCTAGCTCTAGGTACAAAGGTTTGATAGCGGGCGTCTCCCTACTTCTCTCTCCCGATCTGGCCAATGATTTCTTCGACGTTGATTCGTCCATGACTTTAAAAAAATGATATAAATTGTTTATACATTATGCGGTTTAGATGCTAGCCGAAGCTGTTTACGGTCAAGCTCAGCGATCTGATTGACCGTCATCTAACAGTCGTAGGTGCGTACGCGTGGACCTCGTGGGGTAACAAAACTGGCCTGCTGCCGATTCCACAGACACCAAGTTAAGGTGGAAAATGGAGTCAGGAGGAATCAATGGCAGCAAGAAGGCAGTTCAGTCGCGAGTTCAAGCTCGAGGCTGTGAAGTTGATTGAGGAGCGCGGGGTATCGGTACGCCAAGCGGCCCAGGATCTGGATGTGCACGAGAATGTGTTGCGCAAGTGGGTGCGCGAGCATCGCGAGCAACCCGAAGAAGCATTCCCAGGCAACGGCAAGATGACGGCACAGGACGCGGAGATAGCACGGCTGCGCAAGGAAGTCGCCAAGCTCAAGATGGAGCGCGATCTGCTGAAAAAAGCCGCGGCCTACTTCGCGAAGGAGTCGATTTGAAGTTCGGCTTCATTGCGAAGCACCGAGGAGTCTGGCCGGTCAATTTGATGTGCGAGGCGCTCGGTGTCTCGAGGGGCGGTTTCTATGCCTGGCTGACGCGTCCGCAGAGCCAGCGTAGTCGAAAAGACGAGCAGCTTGCTGTTCAGGTAAGGCAAAGCTTTGTGCGTAGTGATCGCACTTATGGAGCACGGCGGGTGTGGCACGACGTCCTTGAGCAAGGGTTGTCATGTGGCTTGCACCGCATCGAGCGTTTGATGCGTGAGTAGGCGTTACGCGCTCGTCCTCGACGCCGAGGCTTGCCCAAGGATCGCGGAGCACGTAGCACTGTGGCGGAGAACGTGCTCGACCGGCGGTTCCATGCCGAGGCGCCAAACCAGAAATGGGTGGCCGACTTCAGTGTGCCGCAGCAAGCGGCGTAGGAGATGAGGGTAGGCCCCTCGCAATCGGCTTGCAGGAGCGGGTTGCAAACCACCATGAGCGGCATTGGTCAAAAGCCCTTGTCGTGAGCGTCATGGAAAAGGCGCCAGCAGGCGTCAGGTATGGATTAGGAAGACGAACA
>NZ_JASNRB020000024.1:0-76295 GCF_030411975.2 Massilia orientalis
AGAGAGGGCTAACACAGCTATGCATGCACCAGCTTTTTTCACCGGAAGCTAACAGCAACCCCGTCCACCTACAAGAACA
Source organism: Massilia orientalis (assembly GCF_030411975.2). Lineage (NCBI taxonomy): Bacteria > Pseudomonadati > Pseudomonadota > Betaproteobacteria > Burkholderiales > Oxalobacteraceae > Massilia > Massilia orientalis. The sequence continues at coordinate 80 of NZ_JASNRB020000024.1, forward strand.
ATATGTGGGGAAGGGTCAGGGTCTGACCCCGGTTTTGGGAAATAGACATAAAAAAAAGCAGCCCGCAGGCTGCCTGGATGTGCGGCGGGGCGCTTATTTCGCTGCCGGCTCGGCCGGAGCGGCTGCGTCCGCTGCTGCGGCCTTCTTGGCCTTCTTGTGGTGTTTCTTCATTTTCTTTGCGGGAGCGGCGGGCTGCTCGGCCGTGGTCGATGCAGCCGGAGCGGCAGCTGCCGGTGCCGCGGCCTGGGTGGCGGCGAAAGCGGAAACGGCGAACAGGGAAGCAACCAGGCCAGCGATCAGTTTGGACATTTCGAGTTCCTTTAAAGAAGAAGGTGATCCACAACGGTGAATCTGTCCCCTTAACGGTGCCTCGGAATTGCCGGTTGACAGTTTTCTGCCCGTTCTACATTAACGTTTGGAAAGGTTGATCTGCCTCAAGCGTGTCAGCTTTTTGCCGCCCACGGCAGCGGCCGGCACTTCCATCCACTCGCCGGGCATCAGCGGATGCGTCGCCAGCGAAAACGGCCCAATGCTCGAGCGCACGAGGCGCAATGTGGGCAGGCCGACGGCGGCCGTCATCCGGCGCACCTGGCGATTTTTCCCCTCTTCGAGCGTGATTGCGATCCAGCTGGTCGGCTTGTCCTGGCGCACGCGGATGGGCGGGTTGCGCGGCCACAGCCATTCCGGCGCCGCGATCAGCGTGGCGCGGCACGGTTTCGTGACGAAGTCGCCCAGGTCGATCGGGGCCTGCAGGCGGTCGAGGGTGGCGCGGTCGGCGACTCCCTCCAGTTGCACTAGATAAGTCTTCGCTTCCTTGTGGTCCGGATGAGCGATCTGGTGCTGCAGGCGGCCGTCGTCCGTCAGCAGCATCAGGCCTTCGCTGTCGGCGTCGAGCCGGCCGGCGGGGTAGATGTTCGGGATGTCGAGGTAGTCGGCAAGGGTTGCGCGCTCGTCCTCGCGCGAGAACTGACACAGCACCTGGAAGGGTTTATTGAACAGGATGAGGGACATGAAGGATGGATTTTGGAGCAAAATAGCGAGCCTCTGGCCCGTCGCGATCAATACTGGTGCATAATGTTGTGTCAGTGTTGCGTCTTAGACAAGACGACGGCCAGCCCACTATTCTAATGGAGATCGCAGTCCTGGCGGTCCGCCGCCGCCGCGTGCCCACTTCGGAGAACATGATGTATCAACATATCAAAGTACCTACCGATGGTCAAAAGATTACCGTCAACGCGGACTTCTCGCTGAGCGTCCCCGATCAGCCGGTCATCCCCTATATCGAAGGCGATGGCACCGGCGTCGACATCACCCCGGTGATGCTGAAGGTCGTCGACGCGGCCGTCGCAAAGGCATACGGCGGCCAGCGCAAGATCGCGTGGATGGAAGTGTTTGCCGGCGAGAAGTCGACGCAGGTGTATGGCCCGGACGTCTGGCTGCCGACCGAAACGCTGGACTGCGTGCGCGAGTATGTCGTGTCGATCAAGGGCCCGCTGACGACGCCGGTCGGCGGTGGCATCCGCTCGCTGAACGTGGCGCTGCGCCAGGAACTCGACCTGTACGTCTGCCTGCGTCCCGTGCGCTACTTCAATGGCGTGCCGTCGCCGCTGCGCGAGCCGCACAAGACGGACATGGTGATCTTCCGCGAGAACTCGGAAGACATCTATGCGGGCATCGAATGGGCCGCCGAGTCGGCCGAGGCGAAGAAGGTCATCGAATTCCTGACCCGCGAGATGGGCGTGCGCAAGATCCGCTTCCCGGAAACCTCCGCGATCGGCATCAAGCCGGTGTCGCGCGAAGGTACGGAACGCCTCGTGCGCAAGGCGCTCCAGTACGCGATCGACAACGACAAGCCGTCCGTTACCATTGTCCACAAGGGCAATATCATGAAGTACACGGAAGGCGGCTTCCGCGACTGGGGCTATGCGCTGGCGCAACGCGAATTCGGGGCCGAGCTGGTCGACGGCGGCCCGTGGTGCAAGTTCAAGAACTCGCGCACGGGCAAGGACATCGTCGTCAAGGATTCGATCGCGGACGCCTTCCTGCAGCAGATCCTGCTGCGTCCGGCCGAGTACAGCGTCATCGCCACCCTGAACCTGAACGGCGACTACGTCTCGGACGCGCTGGCGGCCCAGGTCGGCGGCATCGGCATCGCGCCGGGCGCGAACATGTCCGATTCCGTCGCGATGTTCGAAGCAACGCACGGCACGGCGCCCAAGTACGCGGGCAAGGATTACGTGAACCCGGGTTCGCTGATCCTGTCGGCCGAGATGATGCTGCGCCACATGGGCTGGACGGAAGCGGCCGACCTCATCATTAGCTCGATGGAAAAGGCGATCGCGTCCAAGCGCGTCACCTACGACTTCGCGCGCCTGATGGAAGGGGCGACGCAGGTGTCGTGCTCGGGCTTCGGCGACGTAATGATCGAGAATATGTAAGCGCAGTCTTATTGACGCAGATCAAGCCCCGTATGCGTACGGGGCTTTTTTGTTTGCAGGAGAGGGATGATGCGTGGCGGCGGGCCAAAAAAAACCCCGCCGAAGCGGGGTTCTTTGCTTCCGGAGGGTGCTTACGCGCCGACGATGTTAGAAGCTTGCTTGCCTTTCGGGCCTTGCGTGACTTCGAATTGGACTTTTTGACCTTCTTTGAGGGTCTTAAAACCGTTCATATTGATCGCGGAGAAGTGCGCGAACAAATCTTCGCCGCCGTCATCAGGGGTGATGAAGCCAAAACCTTTGGAATCATTGAACCACTTAACAGTACCTGTTGCCATAAAATAACCTTCGATTAAAAACAAATCACACGAGCCATAAAAGCAAGAAGCTTCTTGCCCCCTCCTCAGCCTGCTCACTTCTTATCAACAAGTACATAAGTACATGTCAATAACTGCATTGTTGGCGCAAGAATCTCGTAAGTCAAGCGGTTTTGAACACGCGTTGTAAAAAATGACATAGTGGCTGAAAATCAAGCTCTTGATTTTCGCAATGGAACCGCCATCTGCGCTCCAACTGGAAAACGCGTAAGATGGAAAGCAAATGGGATTACCTTGAGCGTTAGTTTCCGCACACACGAAGATCGAAAGCAATTTAGAATACCCCTATGGCAACCAAGCACGATACCGAACAGCTGCTGGAGCGGCAGACAGTCAAGCCACCTCCCTTGTATCAGGTGGCGTTGCTCAATGACGACTACACGCCGATGGAGTTCGTGGTCGCCATCATCCAGGAGTACTTCAACAAGGATCGCGAGACGGCGACGCAGATCATGCTTTCTGTACACCGCCATGGTAAAGGGGTGTGCGGCGTGTTTTCCAAAGATATAGCGTGTACCAAAGTGGAGTTTGTATTAACGCATGCGCGCAAGGCAGGCCATCCCCTGCAGTGCGTGATGGAGGAAGTATGATTGCGCAGGAATTGGAAGTATCTCTACACATGGCCTTTGTCGAAGCGCGGCAGGCTCGGCACGAGTTCATCACGGTCGAACACCTGCTGCTGGCGTTGCTCGACAACCCGTCGGCCGCTGAAGTCCTGCGTGCGTGCGCGGTCAATATCGAAGACCTGCGTAAGACCTTGACGAATTTCATCGGCGATAACACTCCGACCGTGCCGGGTACCGGCGAAGTCGACACCCAACCGACGCTGGGCTTCCAGCGCGTGATCCAGCGCGCGATCATGCACGTCCAGTCGGCGTCGAACGGCAAGAAGGAAGTCACCGGCGCGAACGTGCTCGTGGCGATCTTCGGCGAGAAGGACTCGCATGCCGTTTACTACCTGCACCAGCAGGGCGTGACCCGTCTCGACGTGGTCAATTTCATCTCGCACGGCGTGCGCAAGGACCAGCAGATCGACAGCCAGAAGGCGTCGGAGGGCGTGGAAGAAGCGCAGGTCGAAGGCCAGGCCAAGGAAAGCCCGCTGGATCAGTTCACCACGAACCTGAACAAGGCTGCCGCCGACGGCCGCATCGATCCGCTGATCGGGCGCGAAGAAGAAGTGGATCGCGTGATCCAGATCCTGTGCCGCCGCCGCAAGAACAATCCGCTGCTCGTGGGCGAGGCCGGCGTCGGCAAGACCGCGATCGCCGAAGGCCTGGCATGGCGCATCGTCCAGGAAGACGTGCCCGAGATCCTGCAGAATGCCGTCGTGTATTCGCTGGACATGGGCGCGCTGCTGGCCGGCACCAAGTACCGCGGCGACTTCGAGCAACGCCTGAAGGCGGTGTTGAAGCAGCTCAAGGACACGCCGAACGGCATCCTGTTCATCGACGAGATCCACACGATCATCGGCGCCGGCTCGGCATCGGGCGGCACGCTCGACGCGTCGAACCTGCTCAAGCCGGCCCTCGCGAACGGCCAGCTGAAGTGCATCGGCGCGACCACGTTCACGGAATTCCGCGGCGTGTTCGAGAAGGATCACGCATTGAGCCGCCGCTTCCAGAAAGTGGACGTGAACGAGCCGTCGGTCGAGCAGACCGTGCAGATCCTGCGCGGCCTCAAGTCGCGCTTCGAAGAGCACCATGGCGTGAAGTATTCGGCGTCGGCGCTGTCGACCGCGGCCGAGCTCGCTGCTCGCTTCATCAATGACCGTCATCTGCCGGACAAGGCGATCGACGTGATCGACGAAGCGGGTGCGGCCCAGCGCGTGCTGCCGAAGTCGAAGCAGAAGAAGACCATCGGCAAGACCGAGATCGAGGACATCATCGCGAAGATCGCGCGGATTCCTCCGCAGACCGTCAACCAGGACGACCGCAGCAAGCTGCAGACCATCGACCGCGACCTGCGCAATGTCGTGTTCGGGCAAGACCCGGCCATCGAAGCGTTGTCGGCCGCGATCAAGATGGCCCGCGCCGGCCTCGGCAAGCAGGACAAGCCGATCGGTTCGTTCCTGTTCTCCGGTCCGACCGGCGTCGGCAAGACGGAAGTCGCGAAGCAGCTGGCGTTCATCCTCGGCATCGAGCTGGTGCGTTTCGACATGTCCGAGTACATGGAGCGCCACGCCGTGTCGCGCCTGATCGGTGCGCCGCCGGGCTACGTCGGTTTCGACCAGGGCGGCCTGCTGACCGAGGCCATCACCAAGAAGCCGCATGCGGTGCTGCTGCTGGACGAGATCGAGAAGGCCCATCCGGACATCTTCAACATCCTGCTGCAGGTGATGGACCATGGCACCTTGACCGACAACAACGGCCGCAAGGCGGACTTCCGCAACGTGATCATCATCATGACGACGAATGCAGGTGCGGAAAGCCTGACCAAGCGTTCGGTGGGCTTCGTGGATTCGAAGGCGCAGGGCGACGAGATGGCCGACATCAAGCGCATGTTCACGCCTGAGTTCCGCAACCGCCTGGATGCGATCATCAGCTTCCGCGCGCTGGACGAGGACATCATCCTGCGCGTCGTGGACAAGTTCCTGATGCAGCTGGAAGAGCAGCTGCACGAGAAGAAGGTGGAAGCCGTCTTCACCGAGAAACTGCGCAAGTTCCTCGCGAAGAAAGGTTTTGACCCGCTGATGGGTGCCCGTCCGATGTCGCGCCTGATCCAGGACATGATCCGCAAGGCGCTGGCCGACGAACTGCTGTTCGGCCGTCTCGTGAACGGTGGCCGTGTCACGGTCGACCTGAACGAGAAGGACGACGTGTTCCTCGAGTTCCCGGAAGGCGACGTCCCGCCGCCGCCGGAGCCCGTCGAGACCGTCGAGATCGAATAAGCGATCGCCATTATGAAAAGCCCGCCTCGCGCGGGCTTTTTTTCGTCATGCCCATGTCACAAAAGAATGCATGGGTGTCACACATAGTCATTTTGTTGTCATACGGCATTTGTATCATCGGTCGCATCCCTCCCTTCCGGACATAGCCCATGCGACTCGCACAGCTCTCCACCGGCACCAAGATCATCGGCGCCTTTGCCGTGGTGTCCCTTGCCATCGTCATCATTTCCCTCGTCGCGCTGTGGCGCATGCATGCCGCCGACGCGATCACAAACGATCTCGTCAATAACAAGCTTGCCCGCCAACAGCTGACGGCCGAGCTGCTGGGCGTCACGCGCCTGAACGGCGTGCGCGCCGTGGCCATCGCCCGCAGCGACAGCCTGGAGGCGGGCGACTACTTCCAGTCCATGCTCCAGCAGGGCGAAAAGAACGCGGCCACGCTCGAGGCGAAGCTGGGCGCGCTGCCGGCCGTGCCGGACGAGCGCGCCCTGATCGACGCCGTCGCACAGCGCAAGGCGGCCTACGTGTACGTCCGCAAGCAGGTGTTCCAGGCGAAGGACTTCGGCAAGACGCAGGAGGTCGAGCAACTGGCGTCCGGCGAGCTGGCCACGACCTTCGACGCTTACACGCAAGCCCTCGACGCGCTGCTCGCATGGCAGACCCGCGAGGCGCACGCGCTGGCGGCCACGTCCGCACAGGCGTTCGCCCTCAGCCGCGTCCTGCTGCCCGCGTTCGGCCTGGCCGCGCTGCTGGTCGGCTGCGCCGCCGGCTGGCTGCTCACGCGCAGCATCGTGACGCCGCTGCAGGATGCCGTCGTGCTGGCAGAGCGCGTCGCGACGGGCGACCTGTCCGCCACCATCGAGCATGCGCGCGGCGACGAGATCGGGCGCCTGTTCGATGCACTGAACCACATGACGGACGGCGTGTCGGCCACGGTCGTGAAAGTGCTGGACAGCGCCCGCATGATCGACGGCGCGTCGGCCGAGATCGCGGCCGGTAATAGCGACCTCTCGCACCGCACGGAAGCGCAGGCGCGCAGCCTGCATGCGACCGTGCAGGCGATGGCCGACCTGACCGAGGCCGTCGAACAGAACCACGTCAACGCCCACGACGCGAACGGGCTCGCGCTGGCCGCATCGGGTGTCGCCAAGGACGGTGCCGGCGCCGTCGGGCAGATGGTCGAGCGCATGGAAACGATCCGCCAGTCGGCTGCCCGCATCGGCGACATCACGGCGATGATCGACGGGATCGCGTTCCAGACGAACATCCTCGCGCTGAACGCGGCCGTCGAAGCGGCGCGCGCGGGCGAGCAGGGCCGCGGTTTTGCGGTCGTCGCGGGCGAAGTCCGTAACCTGGCCCAGCATTCCGCATCGGCGGCGAAAGAAATCAAGAACCTGATCGGCGAGTCGACGCTCGCCATCGCGTCCGGCGCCGGCATCGCCAGCGCGGCGGGCGACACGATGCGCGAGATCCTCGACCGCGTGCAGCAGGTGGCCGATCTGCTGCACGCGATCGACGGCGCCAGCTCCGAGCAGGCGGCCGGCATCGCCCGCGTGCGCGGCGTCATCGCCGAGATGGACGAGGCGACGCAGCAGAATGCGGCAATGGTGGAGCAGGCGGCGGCTGCCGCGGCCACGATGCGGGCGCAGGCGGAGGAGTTGACGGATGTCGTGTCCACGTTCCGGGTGCGCGGGGACGAGTGGGTGCGTCAGGTGTTCGTCGAGGAGAGCAAGGACGAGCGGGGTCTTGCGCTGCCAGTACCGGCGTACGCTTAAGTAACCCGCGACACTGATCGACGTCGTCCCTGCGAAGGCAGGGACCCAAGTCCTGCGTGCGCTGTCGAGTAGCGTGCAAATTGGGCCCCCGCCTGCGCGGGGGCGACGGTTTTTCAGATTGCGCTGTCGAGTCGCGTGCAAATCGGGTCCCCGCCTGCGCGGGGGCGACGGTTTTTCAGATAGCGGCCAGCGCCCGCGCCAGATCAGCCCGCTGATCCTCCACATGCTCGATCCCGACCGACAACCGGATCAACCCGTCGCCAATCCCCAGCCTCGCCCGCTGATCCGCCGGAATGGTCGCATGCGTCATGATGGCCGGATGCTCGATCAGGCTCTCGACGCCGCCCAGGCTCTCGGCCAGCGTGAAGATCTCGCACTGCTCCAGGAAGCGGCGCGCGCCGGCGATGTCGGTGTCGAGGTCGATGGAGATGATGCCGCCGTAGCCGTGCATCTGGCGCCGCGCCAGTTCATGCTGCGGGTGCGACGCCAGGCCCGGGTAGTAGACGTGGCGCACCCTGGCCTGGCCCTGCAGCCACTGCGCCAGGTCGAGCGCGTTGCTGTTGCTGCGTTCCACGCGCAAGGCCAGCGTCTTGATTCCGCGAAGTACGAGAAAACTGTCGAACGGGCCCTGGATCGCACCGACGGCATTCTGGATGAAGCCGAGGCGTTCGCGCCATGCCTGCTGGTGCGCATGGCCGCCTACGACGGCAATGCCGCCGATGACGTCCGAGTGGCCGTTCATGTACTTCGTCGTCGAGTGCACGACGATGTCGATGCCCAGTTCCAGCGGGCGCTGGTTGATGGGGCTCGCGAACGTGTTGTCGCACACCGTCATCACGCCGCGCTCGCGGCACAGCTGCGCGATCGCGTGCAGGTCGGCCAGCCTGAGCATCGGGTTCGTCGGCGTCTCGACCCATACCATCTTCGTTTCCGGGCGCAGCGCGTTCGCGAGTGCGAGCGGGTCCGTCAGGTCGACGTACGTGAACTCGTGGCCGCTGCTAACGCGGCGCACGCGCTCGAACAGCCGGTAGGTGCCGCCATACATGTCGTCGCCGGCCACGATGTGCGAGCCGGCCGGCAGCAGTTCGAGTACCGCCGCGATGGCCGCGAGGCCGGACGCGAACGCGTAGGCGGCGCCGCCGCTTTCGATGTCGGCCACGCAGCGCTCCAGCGCCCAGCGGGTCGGGTTGTGCGAGCGGCCGTAGTCCAGGCCCTTGTGCACGCCCGGGCTTTCCTGGGCAAAGGTCGACGTCGCGTAAATGGGCGGCATCACGGCGCCCGTCGTGGGATCGGGCGCCTGGCCGCCGTGGATGACGCGCGTGGCGATGTGGCGTTGGTGGTTGTCGTCTTGGTGGCTCACGTGAGTGTCCTGCGCAGATGGTTGAGAAGGTCGAAGCGGGTGATCAGCCCATAGAACCGGTCGCCGTCGACGATGACGGCGGTCAGGCCCCGGTCGAGGATATCGCGCAGCTGCTGCATGCCGGCGGACGGCGCCAGGGTCTGCAGGTCGGACGTCATCGTGCCGGAGACCGGTGCCTTGAAGTGTTCCCGGTCGCTCGTCACGTGCAGCAGCAGGTCGGACTCGTCGATCAGGCCGACGAGCTTGCCCTTGTCGACGACGGGCATCTGCGCGAGGTCGGCGCTGCGCATGCGGTTGAAGGCGGTGAGCAGGGTGTCGGTCGGGGACACGGTAATGACTTCGCCGTCGTCGAAGCGGCGGCCGATCAGGTCGCGCAGGTCGCCCATGCGGGGACGGTGCAGCAGGCCCTGGTCGACCATCCAGCCGTCGCTGTACACCTTGGTCAGGTAGCGCGTGCCCGTGTCGCAGACGAAGGTCACGACGCGCTTGGGCGTCGTTTGCGCGCGGCAGTAACGCAGCGCGGCCGCGAGCAGGGTGCCCGTCGACGAACCGGCCAGGATGCCTTCCTGGCGCAGCAGTTCGCGCGCCGTGTTGAAGCTTTCCTCGTCGCTGATGGAGTAGGCCGTCTTCACGCGCGACATGTCGGCGATGGACGGGATGAAGTCCTCGCCGATGCCCTCGACGGCCCAGGAGCCGGAGACGTCGCTGACCTTGCCGGTCTTGACGTAGTCGGCCAGGATCGAGCCCTGCGGATCGGCCAGCACGAATTCCAGGTCCGGCTGCACGCGCGCGAAAAAGCGCGACAGGCCCGTCAACGTGCCGGACGACCCGACGCCCACGACGATGGCGTCCAGCTCGTGGCGCATCTGGTCCCAGATCTCGGGCGCGGTGGTGGTTTCGTGCGCGGTCGGGTTGGCGGGATTGTTGAACTGGTCGGCGAACCAGGCGCCGGGGATCTCGCGCGCGAGCCGCGCCGCGTAGTCCTGGTAGTACTCGGGGTGACCCTTGCCGACGTCGGAGCGGGTCAGGTGGATCTCGGCGCCGAGGGCTTTCAGGTGCAGGATCTTTTCGGACGCCATCTTGTCGGGCACGACGAGCACGACGCGGTAGCCCTTGATCCGGGCGACGAGCGCGAGGCCGAGGCCCGTGTTGCCCGCCGTGGCCTCGACGACGGTGCCGCCGGGTTGCAGGCGGCCGTCGCGTTCCGCCGCCTCGATCATGGCGCGGCCGACGCGGTCCTTGATGGAGCCGCCGGGGTTCTGGGATTCCAGCTTGAGGAACAGGCGGCAGGGGCCCGTGTCCATGCGGGTGACCTCCACCATGGGGGTGTTGCCGATCAGCGAAAACAGTGCAGCTTGCGACAAGTCTTGCATATTGCCTCCGTGCGGACGGGCGGTGCGCCACCTCATGGGCGGCGCAGCCGGGAAGCTGGCACCGGTCGGGCGCCAGGCCGTAGTAAAAAAATGATAATACGGTTTTTCCCGCGCGTGTGGGTTGGGCCGCATTAAACCGACAACTAACCCGACGACCTAAGATCCCGCCTTCAGCCTGCGCCACAACGTCGTCCGGCTGATGCCCAGGTAGCGTGCGGCCGCGTCGCGCTGGCCGTCGAAGCGGGCCAGGACGTCGGCCAGGCTTTCCCTGGCCGGAGAAGGCGCCGCCACCGGAGCGATCGACGGCAGCGTCCCCAGCTCCGGCGCCACCGACAATAAGAACGCGGGCGTCAGCGCCTGCAGCGGCTCGGCGGCGAGGAACAGCGCCAGGCGTTCCATCAGGTTGCGCAATTCGCGCACGTTGCCCGGCCAGGCATAGGCCTGCAACAGCGGGGCGCACGCCGCGATCTCGGCCGCCAGGTTCGGATGCGGCCGGGCGCTCAGCGCGGCGAGGGCGTTCTTCAGTGCCCACTCGGCCAGTTGCGGGACGTCCTCCGGGCGGGCGCGCAGCGGGGGCAGGGACAGGCGCAACACGGCCAGGCGATAGAACAGGTCGGCGCGGAAGCGCCCCTCGCGGACTCTCGCTTCCAGGTCGCAGTGCGTCGCGCTGATCACGCGCACGTCGATGGGCACCGGGCGCGTGCCGCCCACGCGCATCACTTCGCGTTCCTCGAGCACGCGCAGCAGGCGGGTCTGCAGCGCGAGCGGCATTTCGCCGATCTCGTCGAGGAACAGCGTGCCGCCGTCCGCCGCCTCGAACAGGCCCGCGTGGCCGCCGCGGCGCGCGCCGGTGAACGCGCCTTCCTCGTGGCCGAACAGTTCCGATTCCAGCAGCGACTCGGCGATGGCGCCGCAGTTGACGGCGATGAACGGCCGGTTCGCGCCGCGCCGCGCACTTTCGCGGTGGATGGCCTGGGCGACGAGTTCCTTGCCGCTGCCCGTCTCGCCCTGGATCAGCACCGTCGCCGGCGAACGCGCGTACAGCACGACGGTCTGGCGCAGCCGCTCCATCGCGGCGGAGTCTCCGCGCAGGTCGGCCAGGCCGCGGCGCGCGCGCCGGCTGTCGGTGGCGGCCACGCGCCGTCCGCGTCCGCTTTCGAGACGGGTCAGGCGCGCCATCTCGAGGGCGTCGTCGAACGCGCGCCGGATGGACTCCAGCGAGTACACGAACACCGTCTTGAGGCCCGCTTCCTCGGCCAGGTCGGTGATCAGGCCGGCGCCCACGATCACCTCGACGCCCGCGGCTTTCAACTCGGCGATGCTGGCGCGCGCGTCGTCTTCCGTGACGTACGTGCGCTGTTCGACGGCGAGGCCGAACGTGGCCGCGAACTCGGCCAGCTCCGCCACGGGACGCTGGTAGTGCACGAGGCCGATGCGCGCCGACATGCGCCGCGCGCGCGCGAGGGCCTGCATGACGTCGAAACCGCTCGCCGTCGCGACGACGACCGGCACCGACACGCGTCCTTTCAGGTAGGCGGCATTGGAGCCGGCCGCGATCACGACGTCGCAGTGTTCCGTCGCCATGCGTTCCCGGATGTGGCGCGCGGCCTCGTCGAAGCCCAGGTGCAGCGGTTCGATCTGGGCCAGGTGGTCGTATTCCGGCGTGATGTGGCGGAACAGGTCGGACAGGCGCGACACGGAGACCGTCCAGATGACGGGCTTGCCGGGGCCCTGGTCCGGCGCGGGCGCGGGACGGGTCGGGTAACTCATGTTGCAAGTGTACATGAATGTGCAACGCATGTTTCAACGCGGTTTCACGCTGAAACGGTTGGGCGCAAACATTTCGGCGAGCCGTAAGAATCGGGTAAGGCGGCCCACTTAGGATCGATACCAGCCCGTCAACCTGAGCGGCGCATTACTAGAAGATTGGAGACAAAAGTGGAAGATGACATCGTCCAGCGGGTCAAAGCAGACCCGAATTACCAAAAGCTCGTCAAAGCGCGCTCCAGCTACGGCTGGTTGCTGACCTGGGCCGTGATGATCGTGTATTACGGCTTCACGCTGCTCAACGCCTTCGACAAGCAGTTCATGGCCTCGAAGATCGGTGCCGGCGTCATGTCGTGGGGCGTGCCGCTGGGTCTGTTCGTGATCCTGTTCACCGTCGCGGTCACCGGCATCTACGTGCGCCGCGCCAACAGCGAATTCGACGCGCTGACCGACGCCATCCAGCGTAACGCCGCTTCGGGCAAGGACAAGGTGCGCGCATGAAGAACACGTCCCTCATGAAGAGCGCCGCCGCCGCCGCGCTGCTGGCCGCCACCGGCGCCGTCATCGCCGCGCCCGACCTGGGCCAGGCACAGAAACAGCCCACCAACTGGACCGCGATCATCATGTTCGTCGGGTTCGTGATCTTCACCCTGTTCATCACGAAGTGGGCCGCCAAGCGCACCCGTTCCGCCTCCGACTTCTACACGGCCGGCGGTGGCATCACCGGCTTCCAGAACGGCCTGGCGATCGCCGGCGACTACATGTCGGCCGCATCGTTCCTGGGCATTTCCGCCGCCGTGTTCGCCAATGGCTTCGACGGCCTGATCTATGCGATCGGCTTCCTCGTCGGCTGGCCCGTCATCACGTTCCTGATGGCCGAGCGCCTGCGTAACCTGGGCCGCTTCACGTTCGCCGACGTGGCCGCCTACCGCTTCGCGCAGAAGCCGGTCCGCATGTTCGCGGCCTCCGGCACGCTCGTCACCGTGCTGTTCTACCTGATCGCGCAGATGGTCGGCGCCGGCCAGCTGATCAAGCTGCTGTTCGGCCTGGATTACTGGATCGCCGTCGTGATCGTGGGCGCGCTGATGATGGTCTACGTGCTGTTCGGCGGCATGACCGCCACGACCTGGGTGCAGATCATCAAGGCCGTGATGCTGCTGGGCGGCGCCACGTTCATGGCGTTCTCCGTGCTGGCCCTGTACAACTTCAGCCCGGAAGCGCTGTTCGCCAAGGCCGTCGAAGTGCACAGCAAGAAGGATGCGATCATGGGCCCGGGCGGCTTCATCAAGGATCCGATTTCCGGCATCTCGTTCGGCATGGCCCTGATGTTCGGTACCGCCGGCCTGCCGCACATCCTGATGCGTTTCTTCACGGTCCCGAGCGCCAAGGAAGCGCGCAAGTCGGTGCTGTGGGCAACCACCTGGATCGGCTACTTCTACATCCTGACCTTCATCATCGGCTTCGGCGCGATCGTGCTGGTCGGTACGAACCCGGCGTTCAAGGACGCTGCCGGCAAGCTGCTGGGCGGTAACAACATGGCGGCCGTGCACCTCGCCAACGCCGTCGGCGGCGACGTGTTCCTCGGCTTCATCTCGGCCGTCGCGTTCGCAACGATCCTGGCCGTCGTGGCGGGCCTGACCCTGTCCGGCGCCTCGGCCGTGTCGCACGACCTGTACGCCACCGTGGTCAAGAAGGGCCAGCCGGCCCCGGGCAGCGAACTGCGCGTGTCGCGGATCACGACGGTCTTCCTGGGCATTGCCGCCGTGCTGCTGGGTATCGTGTTCGAGAAGATCAACGTGGCCTTCATGGTCTCGCTGGCCTTCGCGATCGCGGCCTCGGCCAACTTCCCGGTGCTGTTCATGTCCGTCCTGTGGAGCAAGTGCACCACCCGCGGCGCGACCGTGGGCGGCTTCCTGGGCCTGGGAACCGCCGTCATCCTGACGCTGCTGTCGAAGTCCGTGTGGGTCGACGTCTTCCACAATGCGCACGAGATCTTCCCGTACACGTCGCCGGCGCTGTTCTCGATGACCGTCGGCTTTGTCGGCGTGTGGCTGTTCTCGGTCACCGACAAGAGCCCGCGCGCCGCCATCGACAAGGCCGGCTACGAAGCACAGGAAGTGCGTTCGGAAACCGGTATCGGCGCCGCAACGGCATCGGCACACTGATGTGAACGTGGGCACGTCTCATTTGGGGCCCCCGGCCCCAAATGCCCACCCTACGGCTGCTGTCTCACGAACCCGCACGCACCCGCGTGCGGGTTTTTTCGTTCATGGCGCCACGTCGCCGGCCTTCTCGGCGAACGGCCGCGCATACTTCACGAGCGAGACCAGCGTCTTGCCCGGCTCCTCGTTGAAGATCTCGTGCGCCGAGTCCTCGAACCACACGAGCTGCTTGGCCGGCGCCTTCACCTTGTCGAACCATTCCGCCGTGGCCGACGCCGACACATTGTAGTCGTGGCGGCCGTTGAAGATCACGATGGGACAGCGGAAGGTCGTGTAGACGCTGAAGTCCTGCGCGAGCACGTCCGTCAGCATGCGGCTGGACGAGAACTCCGTGCCGTCCCACATGGTCTTCAGGTCGGCATCCGTGTATTCCGGCGCCAGCTTCGCGGCCGCCGATTCGGCGTCGAACCCTGTCCGGCCGTACACGGCGCCGCCGTAGCGCGCGAGCCATTTGCGCTGCAGGTACAGATCCTTCAGCACGAGCGGCTTGCCCGGCGCGGCATACGGCGCGATCGAGGCCAGTTCGCGGATCGCGTCCTGGTTGTCTTCCTTGCGCGCCGCGTCCATTGTGTACCGCCAGCCGCGCCGTTCGGATTCCATCGCATCCGTGACCTGGCCGATGCCGATGTACGCGTGCAGCCAGTCCGGATGGCGTTGCGCGAGCTGGATGCCGAGCGACGACCCCCACGAGTGGCCCAGCACGAAGATGCGGTCCTTGCCGAATTCCTTGCGCAGGAACGCGACCATCTCTTCGGCGTCGGCCAGCATCCGGGCGCGCGTCATCGTGGGGGCGATCTGCGCCGGGTCGTTGGCGGCATACGTCTTGCCGGCGCCGCGCTGGTCCCATTGCACGACCGTGAAATATTCTTCCCAGCCGCGCTGGAAATACCAGCTCGTCGGCATCGCGACATAGCCCGGGCCGCCGTGCAGGAACAGCAGCACGGGATTGCGCCGGTCCGTGCCGCGCACGCTGATCCATTGGGCTATGCCGCCGATGCGTACTGCCCGCGTCTGTTCGATGCCTTGCGGCGTGACGATGCGGCGCATGCCGGCGATGATGTTTACCGCTTCCGCGCGGCTGTCCGGGCCGGCAGCGGCGGCGGACGTGGTGATGGACAGGCCGGCCAGCAGCGCGGCGCACAGCCTGGATGAGCGTTTTAACATGGTGGTCCTCGTGTTTGTCGATGTGGTGGTGGCGGGTCGCGCGCAGTGTGTTCAGTTTCGTTCGATGTGTCAACACTGTTTCATTTTGAAACGCGATGAAACGTGTCATGACCGGGCGAACCACCCAACCCCTTGAATATCCGGGCTGTCTGGGCTGCCGCGTGAGTGGCACGGTCCTTGCAAACCCATAGGCCACCATCACAGAACGCATCATGAAAGGGTAGGACATGAGCCAACAATCCGCCGGCGCCAAATTCCGCCAGGCCGTCCGGGAAGAACATCCGCTGCAGGTCATCGGCGCCATCAACGCCAACCACGCGCTGCTCGCCAAGCGGGCCGGCTACCGTGCGATCTACCTGTCGGGCGGCGGCGTCGCGGCCGGATCGCTGGGCCTGCCGGACCTCGGCATCTCCGGTCTCGAAGACGTGCTGATCGACGTGCGCCGCATCACCGACGTGTGCGACCTGCCGCTGCTCGTCGACATCGACACCGGTTTCGGTTCGTCGGCGTTCAACGTCGCGCGCACCGTGCGCTCGCTGATCAAGGCCGGCGCGGGTGCCTGCCACATCGAGGACCAGGTCGGCGCCAAGCGCTGTGGCCACCGTCCGGGCAAGGAAATCGTCACCCAGGGCGAGATGGTCGACCGCGTGAAGGCCGCCGTCGACGCGCGCACGGACGACAACTTCGTCATCATGGCGCGCACGGACGCGCTGGCCGTCGAGGGTCTGGACAAAGCCGTCGAGCGCGCGGTCGCGTGCGTGGAGGCGGGCGCCGACATGATCTTCCCGGAAGCGATCACGAGCCTGGAGATGTACGCGCAGTTCAAGAAGGCGGTCAAGGTGCCGATCCTCGCGAACATCACGGAATTCGGCGCGACGCCGCTGTTCACCGTGGACGAGCTGCGCGGTGCCGACGTCGACATCGTGCTGTACCCGCTGTCCGCGTTCCGCGCGATGAACAAGGCCGCGGAAAGCGTTTATGAAGCCATCCGCCGCGACGGCACGCAGAAGAACGTCGTCGACACGATGCAGACCCGCGCCGAACTGTACGAGCGCATCGATTACCACAGCTACGAACAGAAGCTCGACGCGCTGTTCGCCCAGAATAAATCCAAATAAAGGAGACGCAAATGACCGACGTGAAGACCGATACGCCCACCTTCAAACCGAAGAAATCCGTCGCGCTGTCCGGCGTCGCCGCCGGCAATACCGCCCTGTGCTCCGTGGGCCGCTCCGGCAACGACCTGCACTACCGCGGCTACGACATCCTGGACGTGGCGGGCAACAGCGAGTTCGAGGAAATCGCCTACCTGCTCGTGCACGGCAAGCTGCCGAACGAGGCGGAGCTGCGCGGCTACAAGGCCAAGCTGAAATCGCTGCGCGGCCTGCCGCACGCCGTGAAGGCCGCGCTGGAAGCGCTGCCGGCCGGCGCGCATCCGATGGACGTGATGCGCACGGGCGCGTCGGTGCTGGGCTGCGTGCTGCCGGAAAAGGACGACCACAACATCGCCGGCGCGCGCGACATCGCCGACCGCCTGATGGCGTCGTTCGGCTCGATGCTGCTGTACTGGTACCACTACAGCCATAATGGCAAGCGCATCGACGTGGAGACGGACGACGATTCGATCGGCGGCCACTTCCTGCACCTGCTGCACGGCTTCAAGCCGTCCGACGAGTGGGTCAAGGCGATGCACACGTCCCTGATCCTGTACGCGGAACACGAGTTCAACGCGTCGACGTTCACCGGCCGCGTCATCGCCGGCACCGGTTCCGACATCTATTCCGCGATCACGGGCGCGATCGGCGCGCTGCGCGGTCCGAAGCACGGCGGCGCCAACGAGGTGGCGCTCGACATCCAGAAGCGCTACGAGAACGCGGACGAGGCGGAAGCCGACATCCGCAACCGCGTGGCGAACAAGGAAGTCGTCATCGGCTTCGGGCACCCGGTCTACACGATCTCCGACCCGCGCAACAAGGTGATCAAGGAAGTGGCGCGCACGCTGTCGCAAAGTGCCGGCTCGATGAAGATGTTCGACATCGCCGAGCGCCTCGAATCCGTGATGTGGGAAGTGAAAAAGATGTTCCCGAACCTCGACTGGTTCTCGGCCGTCTCGTACCACATGATGGGCGTGCCGACGGCGATGTTCACGCCGCTGTTCGTCATCTCGCGCACGTCCGGCTGGTCCGCGCACATCATCGAGCAGCGGATCGACAACAAGATCATCCGCCCGAGCGCGAACTATGTCGGTCCGGAAGACCTGAAGTTCGTGCCGCTGGCCGAACGCAAGTGATACAACACGCTGCCCTTGAGGCGTCATTCCCGCGCAGGCGGGAATCCATACAGAGCTGGCCGACGACGTTCAGCATGGGTCCCCGCTTTCGCGGGGATGACGGGTCGGGGGCGCGGAAGATGAGATCGAAACCATGAACAGCCAATATCGCAAACCACTGCACGGCACGAACCTTCACTACTTCGATGCGCGCGCCGCCGTCGAGGAGATCCAGCCCGGCGCCTGGGACACGCTCCCGTACACCTCGCGCGTGCTGGCCGAAAACCTCGTGCGCCGCTGCGATCCCATCGCGCTGGTGCCGTCGCTGAAGCAGATCATCGAGCGCAAGCGCGACCTCGATTTCCCGTGGTTCCCCGCGCGCGTCGTCTGCCACGACATCCTCGGCCAGACGGCCCTCGTCGACCTGGCCGGCCTGCGCGACGCCATCGCACAGGAGGGCGGCAATCCGGCCCTCGTGAATCCGGTCGTGCCGACGCAGCTCGTCGTCGACCACTCGCTCGCCGTCGAATGCGGGGGCTTCGATCCGGACGCGTTCGCGAAGAACCGCGCCATCGAGGACCGCCGCAACGAAGACCGCTTCGACTTCATCGAATGGACCCGCAAGGCGTTCGAGAACGTCGACGTGATCCCGCCGGGGAACGGCATCCTCCACCAGATCAACCTGGAGCGCATGAGCCCCGTCGTGCAGGTGAAGGATGGCGTGGCATTCCCCGACACGCTCGTCGGCACCGACTCGCACACGCCGATGGTCGATGCGCTGGGCGTCATCGCGATCGGGGTCGGCGGCCTGGAAGCGGAAAGCGTCATGCTGGGCCGCGCGTCGTACATGCGCCTGCCGGACATCGTCGGCGTCAAGCTGACCGGCAAGCCGGGCCCCGGCATCACCGCGACCGACATCGTGCTGGCGCTGACGGAATTCCTGCGCAAGTCGAAAGTGGTGTCCGCCTACCTCGAGTTCTACGGTGAAGGCGCCGCGAATCTCACGCTGGGCGACCGCGCGACGATTTCCAACATGGCGCCGGAATACGGTGCGACCGCGGCGATGTTCGCCATCGACGAGCAGACCATCAAGTACCTGAAGCTGACGGGCCGCGACGACGACCTGGTCAAACTGGTCGAGCTGTATGCGAAGGAAACGGGCCTGTGGGCCGACACGCTCGCGCACGCGCAGTACGAGCGCGTGCTGAGTTTCGATTTGTCGACCGTCGTGCGCAATATCGCCGGCCCGTCGAACCCGCACAAGCGCGTGGCGACGTCGGAGCTGGCGCAGCACGGCATCACGGGTACGGTCGAGAACGAGCCGGGCAAGATGCCCGACGGCGCCGTCATCATCGCCGCCATCACGAGCTGCACGAACACGAACAACCCGCGCAACATGGTGGCCGCAGGTCTCATCGCACGCAACGCGAACGCGCGCGGGCTCGCGCGCAAGCCGTGGGTGAAGTCGTCGCTCGCGCCGGGCTCCAAGGCCGTGCCGCTGTACCTGGAGGAAGCGGGGCTGTTGCCGGAACTCGAAAAGCTGGGCTTCGGCGTGGTCGCCTTCGCGTGCACCACCTGCAACGGCATGTCCGGTGCGCTGGACCCGGCGATCCAGCAGGAGATCGTCGAGCGCGACCTGTACGCGACCGCGGTCCTGTCGGGCAACCGCAATTTCGACGGCCGCATCCACCCGTATGCGAAGCAGGCGTTCCTCGCGTCGCCGGCGCTCGTCGTCGCGTACGCCATCGCGGGCACGATCCGCTTCGACATCGAGAAGGACGTGCTGGGCATCGATGCCGACGGCAAACCGGTGCGCCTCGCGGACATCTGGCCGAGCGATGCGGAGATCGACGCCGTCGTCGAGCGCGCCGTGAAGCCGCAGCAGTTCCGCAAGGTGTACGACATCATGTTCGCGCGCCGCGAAGGCGGAGACGATGCCGTGGCGCCGCTGTACGACTGGCGCCCGATGAGCACCTACATCCGCCGTCCGCCGTACTGGGAAGGCGCGCTCGCCGGTGAGCGTACTTTGACCGGCATGCGTCCGCTGGCGGTCCTGGGCGACAACATCACGACGGACCACCTGTCGCCGTCGAACGCGATCATGCCGGACAGCGCCGCGGGCGAATACCTCGCGAAGATGGGCCTGCCGGAAGAGGATTTCAACTCGTACGCGACGCACCGCGGCGACCACCTGACGGCGCAGCGCGCCACGTTCGCGAATCCGACGCTGAAGAACGAGATGGTGCGCAACCCGGACGGCAGTGCGGCCGGCGATCCGGTGCGTGCCGGTTCGCTCGCGCGCATCGAGCCGGAAGGCACCGTGACCCGCATGTGGGAAGCGATCGAGACGTACATGGAGCGCAAGCAGCCGCTGATCGTGATTGCCGGTGCCGATTATGGCCAGGGCTCGTCGCGCGACTGGGCCGCGAAGGGCGTGCGGCTGGCCGGTGTGGAAGCCATCGCGGCCGAAGGCTTCGAACGCATCCACCGCACGAACCTCGTCGGCATGGGCGTGCTGCCGCTGGAATTCCAGCCGGGCACCACGCGCCTCACCCTCGGGATCGACGGCACGGAGACGTTCGACGTCGTGGGCGAGCGCACGCCGCGCGCGACCCTCACGCTGGTCATCCATCGCCGCAGCGGCGAAACGGTCGAGGTGCCGGTGATCTGCCGTCTCGACACGGCCGAAGAAGTGTCGATCTACGAGGCGGGTGGGGTGCTGCAGCGGTTTGCGCAGGACTTCCTCGCGTCTTCCAAAGTCGCGGCATAAAAACACCGTCGCTCCTGCGCAGGCAGGGCCCAAGTTTCACGCGCCGTCGAGACGCGTGCAAGTGGGTCCCCGCCTGCGCGGGGACGACGGGCTAGGGACAACACTCATGACTCACGTACCCCAAATCAAAATCCCCGCCGTCTACATGCGCGGCGGCACGAGCAAAGGCGTGTTCTTCCGCCTGCAAGACCTGCCGGAAGCCGCGCAAGTCCCGGGCGAGGCGCGCGACAACTTCCTGCTGCGCGTGATCGGCAGCCCCGACCCGTACGCGAAGCACATCGACGGCATGGGCGGCGCCACGTCCAGCACGAGCAAGACCGTGATCGTCGCGCCAGGCACCCGTCCCGGCCACGACGTGGACTACCTGTTCGGCCAGGTCGCCATCGACAAGCCGTTCGTCGACTGGAGCGGCAACTGCGGCAACCTGTCGGCCGCGATCGGCCCGTACGCCATCGCCAACGGCTTCATCGATCCCGCGCGCATCCCCGACAACGGGACCGTCGTCGTGCGCATCTGGCAGGTCAACATCGGCAAGACCATCGTCGCCCACGTGCCCATCGCGGACGGGCAGGTGCAGGAGACGGGTGACTTCGAGCTCGATGGCGTCACGTTCCCGGCGGCCGAGGTCCAACTGGAATTCATGGACCCGGCCGCCGAGGAAGGTGAGGGCGGCGGGGCGATGTTCCCGACCGGGAACCTGGTCGACGACCTGGAGGTGCCCGGCGTGGGCATGCTGAAGGCGACGCTGATCAACGCCGGCATCCCGACCGTCTTCGTGAACGCCGCCGACATCGGCTACACGGGCACGGAGCTGCAGGATGCGATCAACGGCGACCCGAAGGCGCTGGCGATGTTCGAGACGATCCGTGCCTACGGCGCCATGCGCATGGGCCTGATCGCGCACGTCGAGGAAGCCGCGCGCCGCCAGCACACCCCGAAGGTAGCCTTCGTCGCGCCGCCGGCGGCCTATACCGCGTCGAGCGGCAAACAGGTCGAGGCGGGCGACGTCGATCTGCTCGTGCGCGCCCTGTCGATGGGCAAGCTGCACCATGCGATGATGGGCACGGCGGCCGTCGCCATCGGCACGGCGGCCGCGATCCCGGGCACGCTGGTGAGCCTCGCCGCGGGCGGCAGGGCGCACGAGGCGGTGCGGTTCGGCCATCCGTCCGGCACCTTGCGCGTGGGCGCCGAGGCGCGCCAGGAGGACGGCGGCTGGGTCGTCACGAAGGCGGTGATGAGCCGCAGCGCGCGCGTGCTGATGGAAGGTTGGGTGCGCGTGCCGGGCGACGCCTTCTGAGACCGTTGCTGCGCCGCGTCACACGCGGAAATTCATCTTTCCCGAACGATAAATCAGGTGGGTTTTCGGCTATGATCCATCCAAAAATCGACATAGCGCCTTGTCAATAGGCGCGCTAGGGACAGAGGGATGGATCGGGGAACGAGCATAGCGGCCTTGGTGGCCGACGCATTGGCATTGATCGCCGCGCCGGCCTGCGCCTGCGACGGCGAGGGCACCATCTGGGCCGCGAACGCGGCGCTGGCCGAACTGGCCGGCGGCGACGTGGTGGGACGGCCGCTGGTGTCGCTGTTCTGCCCGCGTACGGCGGCGGCGATGGCGGTCGAGATCCGCCTGTCGCAGTCCGGCGAACGCCGCTGGGACGGTTTGATCGAACACGGCGCCACCGGCCGGCCCGTCGAGGTACGCGCGAAGCCACTGTCCCCGGAGGGCGCCACCTTCGTCTTCGGCGACGTGCTCACGTTCGGCGACGGCCAGGCCGCGCTGCGCGGGCGCCTGCTGGAACAGGCCGCGGTCGTCGAGCATGCGCCCGTCGGCATTGCCGTCACGTTGCCCGACCTGGTCAAGTCCTGCAATCCGCGCATGGCGGAGATGCTGGGCTATGCGCCGGCGGAACTCATCAACCACAGCCCGGCCCGGGTGTTCGCCTCGCGCGCCCAGTACGAGGCGTTCATCGGCGAGGCCGTCGTCGTGCTGACGGCCGGCAGCCTGTTCGAAAAGAGCGAGGTGCCGCTGCGGCGGCGCGACGGCAGCACGATCTGGTGCCGCATCCGCGCCAAGGCCGTCGACATGAGCGCACGCGAGGCGGGCACCGTGTGGATCGTGGAAGACGTCACGGAAGCGCGCCAGGCGTTCACCGAGATCCAGTCGATCATGACCAATGCCACGATCGGGATCTTCTTCACGCGCGCCCGCACCATCACGCGCTATAACCACTGTTTCGGCTCGATGTTCGGCTATTCCCCCGGCGAGGTGCTGGGCCGTTCGACGCGCGTGCTGTATGCCGACGACGCCGCGTTCGAGGCAATGGGCCGCACCGCGTACGGCGTGCTGGCGCTGGGCGGTTCGTTCAAGACCGAGACGACGATGGTGCGCCGCGACGGCACGCGGATGTGGGTGAACATGATCGGCTACGCCGTCAATCCCGAGGAACTGGGCACCGGCACGATGATCTGGATGATCGAGGACCGCACCGGCCAGAAGGCGGCCGAGGAATCGCTGCGCAACGCGCTGCTGGAAAACCAGGCGATCCTCGACAACGCCGTGCTGGGCATCGCGGTCGTCGAGAAGGGCCGGACCCTCCATTGCAACCGCAAGATGGAAGAATTGTTTGGCCACCAGGGCGGCAGCATCGAGGGACTGCCGGTGCGCGAGCTGTACCCCGACGACGCGGGCTGGATCGCCGCGCGCGAGCAGACGCGGCGCGATTTCGAGGCGGGCCGCGTGCACATGGCCGAGTACGAACTGGTGCGGCGCGACGGCAAGCGCTTCTGGGCGCGCCTGTCGGGCCGCCCGTTCGACATGGCGGACCGGGGCGGGCGCAGCGTCTGGCTGATCGACGACGTCACCGCCCAGCGCGAGGCGGCGGACGCGCTGCGCCGCGCGCGCGACGAGCTCGAAGTGCGCGTGCAGGAACGCACGGCGGAGCTGCAGGCCGAGATCGTCGAGCGGCGCCAGGCCGAGGCGCGCGTGCACCACATGGCGTACCACGACGCGCTCACGGGCCTGCCGAACCGCGCGCTGCTGTCCGACCGCCTGGACCGCGCGCTGCTGTCGGCCCGGCGCGACGGCATGAAGCTGGCCTTGCTGTTCATCGACCTGGACCGCTTCAAGACCATCAACGATTCCCTCGGCCACCTGGCGGGCGACCACCTGCTGAAGGAAGTGGCGCAGCGCCTGTGCCGCGTCGTGCGCGCCAGCGACACCGTCGCGCGCCTGGGCGGCGATGAATTCGTCGTGCTGGTGCCGGGCGTGCGCGCGGCCGAGGAGTGCGGCCTCGTGGGCGACAAGATCATCGCGGCGCTGGCGGCGCCCATCGAATTCGAAGGCCACAGCCTGCACATCTCGCCGTCGATCGGCATCTGCCTGTACCCGGACGACGGCGATGATGCGGCGGGCCTGATGCGCAAGGCCGACGCCGCGATGTATTACGCCAAGGCGGCGGGCCGCAACAATTACCAGTTCTACGCGGAGCCGATGAACGCGGCGGCCGCGCGCCATTTCGAGATGGAGACGCGCCTGCGCGGCGCGCTGCTGCGCGAGGAATTCGTGCTGTTCTACCAGCCGATCGTGGACGTGCGCGACGGCCGCGTGCACGGCCTGGAAGTGCTGCTGCGCTGGCGCCATCCGGAGCAGGGCCTCGTGGCGCCCGACGACTTCATCCCGATCCTGGAAGAGAACGGCCTGATCGTGCCGGTCGGCGAATGGGTGATCCGGCGCGCCTGCGAACAATCGATGGCCTGGCAGCGGGCCGGGCTGCCGGCGCTGCCGCTCGCGGTGAACCTGTCCGCGCGCCAGTTCATGCACCGGGGCCTGATCCAGTCGATCCGCGCCATCGTCGACGACACCGGCATCGAGCCGGGCCTGCTGGAATTCGAGATCACGGAAACGGCGCTGATGCAGCACGGCGGCCAGACGCCGGAGACGCTGGGCCAGATCTACCGCATGGGCATCCGCCTGTCGATCGACGATTTCGGCACCGGCTATTCCAGCCTGGCGTATCTGAAGCGCTTCCCGGTCCGCAAGATCAAGATCGACCGTGCCTTCGTGCGCGACCTCGAGACGAGCAGCGAGGACCAGGCCATCGTCGCGGCCATCATGGCGCTCGCGGGGAGCCTCGGCATGGCCGTCGTGGCGGAGGGTGTCGAGAACGAGGCGCAGCTGGCGCTGTTGCGCCGGCACGGGTGCCAGTATGCCCAGGGCTACCTGTTCGCGCGGCCGCTGGATGCCGCTGCCGTGCCGGCCCTGCTGGATTAAAGGAGCGTCGCGATCACCGGCGTGTGATCGGACGGCTGCTCCCACTTGCGCGGTTCGCGGTCGATGACGCACGCCTCGCAGCGCTTGGCGAGCGCCTGCGACAGCAGGATGTGGTCGATGCGCAGGCCGCGGTTGCGGCGGAACGCCATCTGGCGGTAGTCCCACCAGCTGTACTGCTTCTCGGGCTGCTCGAATAACCGGAACGCGTCGACGAGACCGAGGCCGCACAGTTCGCGCAGCTGCTCGCGTTCCAGGTCGGAGCAGTGGATCTGGCCGGCCCACAGTTCCGGATCGTGCACGTCGCGGTCTTCGGGCGCGATGTTGTAGTCGCCCAGGATCGCGAACTGTTCGTGGATCTCGAGCTCTGCGCCGACCCAGGTGCGCAGCGCGGCCAGCCAGCCCATCTTGTAGGCGTATTTGTCGGAGCCGACGGCCTGGCCGTTCGGCACGTAGGCGCAGATGAAACGCACGCCGCCGATGGTGGCGGCGATCAGGCGCTGCTGCTCGTCCTGGTAATGCGGGTTGTTGCGCACGACGTCGGCGATGGGGAGGCGCGACAGGATCGCCACGCCGTTGTACGTTTTCTGGCCGCTGAACACGACTTCGTAGCCGGCCTCGTTGATCGCGGCCACGGGGAATTTGTCGTCGGTGAGCTTGGTCTCCTGGATGCAGAGGACGTCGATGGGATTGGCGGCGAGCCACTGGAGCAGGTGCGGCAGCCGCACTTTCAGCGAGTTCACGTTCCAGGTTGCGATTTTCATGGGCTATCTTGGTACGGAGGCCGGACCGTCCGGCGCAATCCGGGCAGTATCGTGTCTTTGAATCATTCTTGCAACATAAGTTGGCCTCTGAAGCGATGACACGATTGTCATTATTTGTTTCGATTGCAACAAAGATGTCGTAAAATTATTGTCCGTGGAGTAAAAAATCGTAACGACGCTGGAAAGTTGCGCCGAACTGTGACAAGATGTAACAATCACAGCAAGAGACGGGACATTTACGTATTGTCTCCTTCTCGAAAGAAAAAAATTGCAGTAGGCCAACTTTGGTTGTACTATTGGCATATTGCTCTGGAACCAATTATTCAACAGCAATTCGTTGCATTGATCAGATGGTTGCCGTGGTCGGTCGAGCGGCCGGCTTAGGCAGGTGTGTACGATCGCGGATCCGAGAGCAGGATTTGCACACAGCTTTGTAAAGGACAACAATGCGCCAAGCATTTGAAGCATGGGCCCAACGCGATGGCCACATTGTCCGGCGTCGTGAAGACAAGCCGGAAGAGTACCTCGTGTACGAAACCCAACGCCGCTGGCTGATCTGGCAGGCCGCGCTGGCACACGGACAAAAGACTGCGGCCGAAGCGCCGCAGAAATTCGCGCCGTCCGAGAACCAGCCGCAGAAGATGCAGGCCGACGAGGCGAGCGTGCGCAATCGCGTCCTCAACGAGGTGCTGGACGCGTTCAGCGAACTGGATGACAACGCCGGCATCGAAGGCATCGTCAAGGTCATCCAGAACCTCAAGAAGAGGAATCGCGCCACGGCCGAAGAAAAGGCCTGATGCGCTACCGCCACTACAAGGGCGGTCTGTACGACGTGGTCTGCGAGGCTGTCCTCGAGGCGGACCACACGGCCGTGATCGTGTATCGCGGGCAGGACGGCAAGACCTGGGTCCGCCCGCGGGATGCATTTTTCGGACTGGTCGACGTGGACGGGAAGCGCATGCCGCGCTTCGCGCCCATCGACCCGGTGCCGGCCGCGGTTTAGCAACGCCATCCCGGCGACCCTGGGATGCGCTTCGCCTCATGTCTTTCCGATTGCCGCCGTAAACGGGTGGTAAGCATTCCCGGTGAAGACATGTCCCTGATTTTTTTTCGTACCGCCTGCATCGGCGCGCTGAGCACCGCCATGGCCGGCTGCGTGACGGCGCCTGCCGAAACCCCCACGCAACAGCTGGAAGTTCACACCATCCTCGACCACCGCGAGGTGAAGGGTGTCGGCTGCCTGTTGTCCAACGCGGCGGGGCGCTGGTTCGTCGTGACGCCCGCACGGGTCACGGTCGAGCGCAGCAGGAGTCCCCTGACGATCGACTGCGCGCGCGACGGCACGGGCAGCGCGCGCGAAGTCGCCGACGCGCATGCCACCTCGTTCTTCGACACCGACCGGCTGATCGGCAACATCATCGTCAGCGCCGGGGGCGACGGCTACGTCAATCCGTACGACGGCAACGGCGTCGCCTACCAGTCCACCCTCACCGTGCTGATGCGGCCCGCGGTGCCGCGCGCGGGGGCGGCGGAGTCGGCGGCGCCCGGCAACGTCGTGTTCTGATGCCCGGATAAAAAACGGGCGCCCGCGGGCGCCCGTCGTGCGCGGGGCGAAAAGCGCTTACACGCGGTTCAGCAGGAACGTGGTGAGCAGCGGCACCGGACGGCCCGTCGCACCCTTGGCCGCGCCCGATTTCCACGCCGTGCCGGCGATGTCCAGGTGCGCCCACGTGTAGTTGCGCGTGAAGTTCTCCAGGAAGCAGGCCGCCGTGATCGATGCGCCGCCCGGCGTGCCGATGTTGGCCAGGTCGGCGAAGTTCGACTTCAGCTGCTCGTTGTACTGTTCGCCGATCGGCAGGCGCCAGGCCGGGTCGCCCGCCTGCCTGCCGGCGTCCAGCAGTTCCTGGGCGAGGGCGTCGTGGGCGTCGTCGTGGCGCGTGAACACCCCCGACGTGTGGTGGCCCAGCGAGACGATCACGGCGCCCGTCAGGGTCGCGATGTCGACGACGGCGGCCGGCTTGAAGCGCTCGGCGTAGGTCAGGGCGTCGCACAGGATCAGGCGGCCCTCGGCGTCCGTATTCAGGATCTCGATGGTGGTGCCGTTCATCGCGGTGACGATGTCGCCCGGCTTGGTGGCGCGGCCCGACGGCATGTTCTCGCACGCGGCCACGATGCCGACGACGTTCAGCTTCAGGCCCATCTCGCCGATGGCGCGGAAGGTGCCCAGCACCGAACCGGCGCCGCACATGTCGTACTTCATCTCGTCCATGTTCGGACCCGGCTTCAGCGAGATGCCGCCCGTGTCGAACGTGATGCCCTTGCCGACGAGGACCACCGGCGCATCGTTCTTCTTGCCGCCGTTGTGCTTCAGGACGATGAACTTCGGCGGCTCTTCGCTGCCGCGCGTGACGGACAGGAAGCTGCCCATCTTGAGGGCTTCGAGCTGCTTGCGGTCCAGGACTTCGATGTCGAAGCCGTAGTCGCCCGCCAGCTTCTTCGCCGT
This sequence comes from Massilia orientalis, assembly GCF_030411975.2. Taxonomy (NCBI): domain Bacteria; kingdom Pseudomonadati; phylum Pseudomonadota; class Betaproteobacteria; order Burkholderiales; family Oxalobacteraceae; genus Massilia; species Massilia orientalis. The sequence continues at coordinate 28,016 of NZ_JASNRB020000024.1, forward strand.
GTTCGCGAGGTAGGTCGGGGTGCAGACGTTCGGCGACAGGTTGCCCAGTTCCTTCGTCAGGTTCATGCCGTTCGCGACGGCCTGCGCCTGCGCCAGCACGGCCTTGATCTGCGGCGTCGCGGCCGGGACGGCGATGGCCAGCTTGCGCACGCCGGTGGGTGCCGGATCCTTCTTGCTCTTTTGCGCGTCGGTGCGGAATTCCGCTTCGTTCGCGGCGATGACGATGTTCTTCAGCGCCCAGTTCAGGTCGCGGGCTTTCACATTCTCCAGCGGGAATGCGATAATGGCATCCTGCGCGCCCAGCGAAGCGAAGGTTTTCAGGGCAGCGGTCACGGCACCGGCAAAGCTTTTCTCGCTCACGGCTTCGTCGGCGCCCATGCCGACCAGCAGCACGCGGGCGGCGCTCACGCCGGCCACGCCGCGCAGCAGCAGGGTGGAGCCGGGCTTGCCGGAGATGTCACCCGACTTGACGGCGGCGCCGATCGCGCCGTTCAGATCGAGGGCTTTCGCCGCCTCCGACAGTTTCTTGTTTTCGAACACCGCGACTGCCACACAGCCCGATTTGGCTGCGGCCAGCGTGTTTTTTGTGTCGAATGCTTTTATGCTAAAGTCCATTTGATTCTCCGTTTCGAGTTTTTGACGCGCGTGCTGTCCGAGGAACCATTCCAAATGGCACCCGCTTGTGACGGTTCCCGGGGTTCCTTCCAACCAGCAATTATAACTATCGAATGATTTTCCAACGCGCCCTACAGCGTGAATTGGCCAGCGTGGCCGGCGCCACCTTCACGGTCCTGTTTACGATCTTCGTCACCTGGACCCTGATCTCCATCCTCGGCAAGGCCGCCGGCGGCAAGGTCGCCTCGGGCGACGTGCTGGCGCTGATCGGCTTTTCGGTGCTGAATTATCTGCCAACAATCATCATTCTTACCAGCTTTATCGCGGTCATCGCCACCGTGACGCGCAGCTATCGCGACTCGGAAATGGTCGTGTGGTTCGCGTCCGGCCAGTCGCTGATGCGGTGGGTGCCGCCGGTGCTCGTGTTCGGCCTGCCCATGGTGGCGATCGTCGCGGCGCTGTCGTTCGTCGCGACGCCGTGGGCCAAGATGAAGAGTGCCGAATTCGTCGAGCGTTTCGAAAAGCGCGAAGACCTCAAGCGCGTGTCGCCCGGCCAGTTCCGCGAATCGCCGTCGACCAACCGCGTGTTCTTCGTGGAAGGCAGCACGAGCGGCGCGACCGTCGTGCAGAACGTGTTCGTGAATTCCGTCGACGCCGACGGCAATTCCATCGTCGTCGCCAAGGAAGGCGTGATCGAACCGGACGGCAAGGGCGGGCAATACCTCGTGCTGAAGAACGGCCGCCGCTACCTGGGCAAGCCGGGACGCGCCGATTTCCAGTCGATGGAGTTCGAGCGCTACCGCATGCGCGTCTCCAGCCAGGCGCCCGTGATCGGCACCGAGACGCCGGCCGACGCCTTGTCCACGCCGGCGCTGCTGGCGCTGCCGGACAATCGCTACACGAACGCCGAACTGCTGTACCGGGTGTCGGCGCCGATCTCCTGCCTCGTGCTGATGCTGCTGGCGATCCCCCTCGGCTTCGTCAATCCGCGCGCCGGCAGCTCCGCCAACCTGATCCTCGCGCTGCTGATCTTTTTCACCTACAGCAACCTGTCGAAACTGTTCGAAGCCAGCGTCAAGCAGGGCAAGATGGCCTTCGGCGTGGCGTGGTGGCCGCTGCACGTGTTCGCGCTCGTGGTCGTGGCCGGGCTGTTCGCCTGGCGCCTGAACGTCAACCACCCGTGGCATCCGCTCGCCCTGCTGGGCGCCCTCAAGCGGCGCCGGCTGCTGCGCGGCGGTGCGGTGACGCAGGAGAGCGCGCAATGAAGATCCTGCAGCGCTACTTCTTCGTCAACATCGCGCAGGCCGTCGCCTTCGTGCTCGTGGCGTTCCTGGGCCTCATCGCCTTCATGGACCTGACCCAGGAACTGCCGTCGGTGGGCAAGGGCGGCTACATGATGCAGCACGCGATCCTGTACGTGCTGCTCCTGCTGCCCGGCCACGTGTACGAGGTGATGCCGGTCGCCGCGCTGATCGGCACCATCTACACGATGGCGCAGTTCGCGCAGAGTTCGGAATTCACGATCATGCGGGCGTCGTCGATGTCGACGCAGCAGGCCGGCATCATCCTGGCGAAGATCGGCGTGCTGTTCGTCGCCGTCACGTTCCTGTTCGGCGAATTGATCACGCCGCGCACGGCGCCGATCGCGGAACGCGTGCGCCTGTCCGCGAAGGGTGCGACGGTGTCGGCCGAATTCCGCTCGGGCATGTGGACCAAGGACACGATCCATGCGGGCGGCGTGAAGGGGCCCGTGACGGGGTCGCGTTTCTTCAACGCGCGCCAGATCCGCCCGGACGGCCAGCTGATCGACCTGCGCCTGTACGAGTTCGACAACAGCATGCGCATGCGCTCCCTGATCACGGCCGCCAGTGCCACGTTCAGCGGCAACGGCACCTGGCGCCTGAACGACGTCACCGAGACCCTGTTTGCGAATAGCCGCGAACTGCCCGCGCCGGGCACGCCCATTCCGGCCGGCCAGACGATCCAGAGCACGTACGGCCAGGACACGGCGTCCGTTTCCACGCGCAAGGTGGCGAACCTCGACCTCGTCTCCGAGATCACGCCGAAGATCCTGTCGGTGTCGCGCTCCGATCCGGAGCGGATGTCCGCGAACGAGCTGGCCGTGTACACGCGCCACCTCGCGGAAAACCGCCAGGAGACGGAGCGCTTCAAGATCGCATTCTGGAAGAAGCTGTTCGACCCGCTGTCGATCTTCGTGCTGATGGCGCTCGCGCTGCCGTTCGGCTACCTGCACACGCGCAGCGGCGGCGTGAGCCTGAAGATCTTCATCGGCATCATGATCGGCGTGAGCTTCCTGTTGATTAACTCGTTGTTTTCGCACGTGGGCATGTTGTCGACCTGGCCGGCCTTCGTGACGGCGGCCGCGCCCAGCCTGCTGTTCCTGCTGCTGGCGATCGGCGCCCTGCGCTGGGTGGAGAGACACTGATGGAAAAAGCACTCGTATTGTTCGCCCACGGCGCCCGTGCCGCCACCTGGGCCGCGCCGTTCCAGCGCCTGCGCGACCTGACCGCGGCGCAGCGTCCGGATTGCGCGGTGTCGCTGGCGTTCCTCGAACTGATGACGCCGAGCCTGCCGGACGAAGTGGGCGCCCAGGTGGCGCTCGGCGCGCGCGACATCACCATTGTCCCCGTGTTCCTGGGGCAGGGCGGCCACCTGCTGCGCGACCTGCCGCTGCTGCTGGAGCAGCTGCGCGCCACCCATCCGCAGGTGACGTTCCGCACCGTCCCCGCCGTCGGCGAGGACCCCGGCGTACTGGCGGCGATGGCCGCCTACTGTGCCGGGGCGGACGCCGCCTGAGTCTTACTTGTTGACCGTCACCGGGCACATCTGGACCGGTGACGGGCTCTTGCCGATCGCCGCCGGATAGCGCTTGCAGCCGGCCGGGTCGAGCGTCAAGCCATAGCGGGCCAGGTTCTGCGTGGCCGCCTTGACCACGGCCTCGTCCTTCTCGACCTGGTCGCGGGGATCGGCGGCGAGCATCGCGTAATGCGGACCGGGCCGGCTCGCGATCACGGACTGGATCCGCTCGAGGTAGGCGGGCGACTCGGGGAAGCCTGCGCCGAGCGAAATGACGCGCACCTCGCGCGGGACGAAGGTCGAGACCCAGCCCATCGGCGGATCGCCGTGCGCGGTGAAAACGAGCGTCGACTCCGGATGTTCCATCGGCGGCAGTTGCGCGCTGAAACTCTTCTCGGCCCAGCCGGCATGCCCCCACGTGATGAACGGGTAGACGTAGAGCGACGTGAACAGCAACATGCCGCCGGCCAGATACGGGCCGACGCGCGGCCCGGTCAGGCGCGGGACCAGCACCCACACCATCAGCGGTCCCAGCAGTTCGATGGGCACCAGGTAGCGGTAGATGCTGAACAGCTTCAGCCACACGAGATAGCCGACGATCCCGAAGATCAGCAGGAAGCGCGCGCGCGGCGCCAGGCGTTCCGCCGGCGCGCCGCCGCGCACCGTGTCGTACAGCCAGCGCGCGAGGAACGCGAGGGCCAGCGCGTATAGCAGCGGCACGATCGCCTGCTTGAACGGCAGTTCCGATACGCGGAAAAATTCCCGGCTGAACACGAACGGCCAGAACAGGGCTTCCAGCGCGCCGTGCGGCAAGTGGTCGGTGTCCATGACGGCGACCTGCTGCGCCAGGGGGCTCTTGAAGATGCTGTTAAATTGCGGGAACAGCGGATTGCCGAACGTCTTCCACATCCGCCACCACCACGGCCCCGCCGCGATCGCGACCCCGGCGAGCGTGCCGCAGCCGTACGTGAACGCCGCCGCGATCCCGCGTCCGAACGTGGCGGGCACCGCCAGCAGCGCGATGCACAGCGCGAGCGCATACGACGCATTGGTGAGCTTCAGCCCTGCGCCCAGTCCCATCACGACGCCCGCCAGCAGCAGCGTGGCGACGGCGCCGTCCGACAGGGCCTGCAACCGGTCCCAGCCGCGCATGACGATGCACAGCGACGCCAGGATGAACAGGGCGCTCAGGTTGTCGCCCATCGTATTGCCAACCTGCGACAGGAAGCTGGGGCCGCACATGCCCGCGAGGGCCAGCAGGATGCACAGGCGGTTGTCGGCCTTGTCCCGGGGCAGCATGAGTCGTGCGAGCGTCAGCAGCAGGATGAAGTTGAGTCCATGGACGAACCCCATCACGAACCCGACGGCCCGGCCCGGCAGCCACTGGTTCAGCAGGTAATAGGGGACGTCGATCGCCGGATTGAAATAGCTTTGCCAGTTCCCGGCCGCCATGTCGACGTGCAACCGGTCGTTGAACAAGGCATAGGGGTTGTACCAGTGGTAATTGCGCAGGTCCCAGTTTTCGTCCTGGCCCAGCCACACGGAGAGCAGGCCGAACAGGACAGGGACGAGCATCGACATGAGCACGGGCGCGCGCTCGTGCCGCAGGAATGCGGTACAGCGATTCAAAAAACGCATGTTGATCCTTCAGGTGTATCGGTAAATCGTGTGAAGTCGTGAACAGGACGGCCCGCAAAGGGCGCTGGGAAGCAGGTACGCGGGAATGCCAGACTGTTGCTCCAAAGATTATAACTGCTTGCGGGCATGGCCGATTCGGCAAGCTGGCAGGTTCGATTTCTCTGTTGTCGTCGTTGCATCCATCCCTGCCAATTCGGTTGCAGCGGTAGAAACGTTCCGTTGGTTTACGGGCGTCTTTACTCTCGAAAGGAAATTTCTTCATTGAATTTAAGTTTTCCATAGGGAATTATATGCGGATGGGGTAGCCACGCTCCTGCCACCCGCCATCGATACCCACGCCATGACCACTCCCACGACCTCCCACTACGTCCGTCCGGGCCAGGCCACCTCGGCCTGGAGCTATGCCGGCGCCACGCTGCCAGCCGGCGCCTCGACTTCTGCCGTCACCGCCGTCGCCTTCGACGCGGCCGGCAGCCTGGGCCAGGCATTCGCCCGCGGCGACATGCAGTACAGCCAGGACAACGGCCGGACTTGGCTCGCCTACACGATGCCGCTCGACGGCCAGGGCGCGTACGTCGCGACGGCCGGTACGCTGTGGCGGTTCCAGGACCGCCAGGCCGGCGACGGGACGACGCCGGACACGTTCGGCATCCACTACAAGCTGGCGGACGGCAGCGTCGTCACGGCCGAGGACACCGTGTTCCCGGACAGCCAGCCCGTGGGCATCGTCGGCGGCGACGGCATCGTGTTCACGACCGCGCACGCGGGCGACGTCGTCGACGTCGTGGCCGGGATCGACACGGGCGACCTGACGGGCGGCCGCTGGGTGATCGAGAGCCAGTCGCAACCGGGCCTGTTCGGCATCAGTTACAACCCCGCCGTCGACACGGCTGCCCGGCTGGTGGTCGCCGACGCGAGCCAGCTGCCGGCCGGCGGCCTGTCGGCCGCGGTGACCGTGCACTACTACGACCGCTACCAGGTCGACGGCAACGGCAACCCGCTCCCGAACACGGGCGTCACGCAGGTCCTCACCTATGCGGTGGAAGACGGCGCGACGGACGGCCTGCCCGGCTTCGCCAACGAATCGAAAGCCGGCGCCGCGCTGGACGCATGGACGTCCGCCCCGGCGCTGGCCACCCTGTCGGGCGGCGGCGTCGCCGCCGTCTGGCAGGGCCAGGGCGCGGGCCTGTGGGCGCAGCTGCGCGACGCGGCCGGCAATCCGCTGGGCGCCGCGTTCGCGCTCACGCCGAATGGCGATGCCAGCGTCGAAGGCCAGCCGGCCGTCACCGCGCTGGTCGGCGGCCGCTTCGTCGTCGCGTACACGCTGAACGACGGCGGCGCGAACAAGATCGCATACCGCGTCGTGGACGCCGGCGGCAGCGCGGGCGCCGAGCACGTGCTCGACGCCGGAATGTCCGGCGACGCCGCCATGCCGGCCGTGGCGACGCTCGCCGACGGCTCGTTCGCCGTCGGCTGGCGCAGCGGCGCGGCCGTGCACGTGCAGCAGGCCGCCGCGGACGGCACCCCCGCCGGCGCGCAGCAGGTGTACGACGCCCTCGGTTCGGCCTACAGCCCCGCGCTGGCCGCGCTCGCGGATGGCGGGTACGTCGTGTCGTGGGGCGAGATCAACGACGGCAACGTCTACGCCGCGTTGAGCCGCGCACCGGGATCCGTGTTCGTCGCGAGCGGCGACGGCTACGCGGCCAGCACGACGACGGCCGCGCCGCTGCCGCACGTGGCGGCGCTCGCGGGCGGCGGCTTCGTCGTCGCGTGGGACAGCTATGTCAACGACCCGTGGGGCTTCGCGAACAGCGACATCTTCTTCCAGCGCTTCGACACCGCCGGCCATGCCGTGGGCGCCGTCGCGCAGGCCAACGTGGCATCGGGCGGCGGGCATGATGATGCCGCCGTCACGGCGCTGTCCGACGGTTCCTTCCTCGTCGCGTGGCAGGGCGCGGACGGCGACGGCAACGGTATTTTCGGCCGCCGGTTCGACGGGGACGGCAACGCCATCGACAGCCAGGAATTCGGCATCAGCCAGCTGCGCAGCGGCGACCAGGCCTGCCCGGACGTGACGGCGCTGGCCGGCGGCGGCTTCGCCGGCGCGTGGATCGATACGAGTGCGTCCGGCACGGCCAGTGTCGAGATGCGCGTGCTGGTGGGCGTCGTCCCGGCCGCGGCGCCCGCGGGCATGCCTACGGCCAGCGTCCAGGACGTGCCGGCACCCGCACCTGCACCCGCGCCCGTGGCGAGTCCCCCGGCCACCGGCACGTCGGCCGCGCTGTCGAAAGTGGCGAGCATCGCCATGACCAACAGCATGCACGTGCTGGCGGCCGTGGCGGGCGAGAGCAAGGTGACGGGGACGTCCGGCGTCGACACGCTCGTGTACACGACTGCGCGCGCCGGGGCGACCGTCGCCGCGGCCGACGGCGCCGTGTCCGTGACGGATGCCGTCGGCAACCACGCGACGCTGGCGGGCGTCGAGCGCATCCAGTTCAGCGACGGCGTGGTGGCGCTGGACGTGAACGGCAACGCGGGCGCGGCGTACCGCCTGTACCAGGCCGCGTTTGCGCGCACGCCGGACAAGACCGGCCTCGGCTTCTGGATCGATGCGCTGGACAAGGGCACGCCGCTGGCGCAGGCCGCCTCCGGCTTCATCGGCAGCGCCGAGTTCGCCAAGCTGTACGGCAGCAACGTGAGCGACGCGCAATTCGTGGATGCCCTGTACCAGAACGTGCTGCACCGCGCACCGGACGCCGCCGGCTACGCGTTCTGGACGGATGCCCTGCATTCGACGTCGCGCGCCGACGTCCTCACCGGCTTCAGCGAGAGCGCCGAGAACAAGGCCCAGGTCGCCAACAGCATCCGGAACGGCATCGATTTCGTGGCGCCGGCCGGCGGCACCCTGTCGGGCTCGGGCGCGCTGAAGATGGCCAACGTCGCGTTCAGCGGCAATGCCCACGTGCTGCAGGCCGTGGCGGGCGACAGCAAGATGACGGGGACCGCCGGCGTCGACACGCTCGCGTACACGACCGCGCGCGCCGGGGCGACCATCGTCGCGGACAACGGTGTCGTGTCCGTGAAGGATGCCGTCGGCAACCACGCGACGCTGACGGGCGTCGAGCGCCTCCAGTTCAGCGACGGCATGGTGGCGCTGGACGTGAACGGCAATGCGGGCGAAGCGTACCGCCTGTACCAGGCCGCGTTTGCGCGCACGCCGGACAAGACCGGCCTCGGCTTCTGGATCGATGCGCTGGACAAGGGCGCGTCGCTGGCGCAGGCCGCCGCCGGCTTCATCGGCAGCGCCGAGTTCGGCAAGCTGTACGGCACCAACGTGAGCGACGCGCAATTCGTTGAGGCCCTGTACCAGAACGTGCTGCACCGCGCGCCGGACGCCGCCGGCTACGCGTTCTGGACGGATGCGCTGCATTCGACGTCGCGCGCCGATGTCCTCGTCGGGTTCAGCGAGAGCACGGAAAACCAGGTGCAGGTCATCGGCAGCATCCAGAACGGCATCGACTACCTGCACTGGGGTTGAGTCGCACGAAGTTTGTTGCGCATCATGGCCGCCGGCGAAGGGAAGGCCGAGACTGCTGCGATGTCCAGCAAGCTCGCCACCCTGTTCGCCCGCCTGCGCGCGGTCCTGCCTCAGTTGCCGCCGATGCCGCGCGCGTGGGTGGAGCTGCGCTGCGCCCGCCGCCTCGACCGCCTCGCGGGCCGCCTGCAGCGCATGCACGCGCGCATCGCCCGCATGCAGGACCATCTGACGGCCGCCGGAGCACCAGGCGGTCCCGCGTCCGATGCGGATGGCGCGTTGCGGCGCATGCTGGCCGGCCTGCGCGCGGAACTGGCGCGCATGCGCTGCGATCTCGCGCTGTGGCATGTGCGCGAATGCGGGGGAGAGTGCGGGACGCGGCTGGCGGCGGCGCTGGCGCGCGTGAACCGCATCGCGGTGGATACGCATGCGGCCGCGCAGCGGCTCGAGGCCGAGTTGGAAGCGCGGGCGGAATAAGCCACCAAAGCGTCGTTCCCGCGAAGGCGGGAACCCATGCTGAATCGCAGAATTCGTCAGCTCGGAAGCATTTCAGCGCGGCACGTAGACTGACTTCGGAAGCTCAGCATGGATTCCCGCGTGCGCGGGAATGACGTGCTTATGCTGACGGGTCTAGTGACTGGTGCGGCCGGTGCCCCATCGCCTCGCCGATCATGACGAGCACCGGCCCATGCGCCACGTCGAGCCCATGCGCCAGGTCGGCCAGCGTCAGGCGGCGCACGCGCTGGTCCGCGCGGCTGCAGTTTTCCACGACGACGACGGGCAGGTCCGGCCGGCGGCCTTCGGCCAGCAGGCGTTCCGCCGTGGCCGCGGCTTCGCGGCCGCCCATGTACTGGACAAGGGTGTCGGTTTCGGGCAGGGCAGGGTGGTCGGGTTCGCCCGGCGCGGTGCTGGACGTGAAGAAGGCGACGCTGCGCGCCACGCCGCGCTTGGTCAGCGGCTGCAGCGTCGCGGCGGCGGCGGCGACGGCCGTCGTGATGCCGGGGACGACTTCGACTTCGATGCCCGCTTCCTCGAGGGCACGGAGTTCCTCGTCGGCGCGCCCGAACAGCATCGGATCGCCGCCTTTCAGGCGCACGACGCGCTGGTAGCGCTGTGCGGCATCGACGAGTTTTTCATTGATGACGGTTTGCGCCGTCGAGCGCTGGCCGGAGCGCTTGCCGACCGGGATCAACTCGGCCTGCGCGCACAGCGCCAGCATCTCCGGGGTGACGAGGGCGTCGTACAGCACGACCTCCGCCTCCCCGAGCAGGCGCGCTCCGCGAACGGTGATGAGATCTGCAGCGCCGGGACCGGCTCCAACCAGATAAACTTTTCCCAGCCCAGCCATACGATCCCTTGGTACTAAAGGTGTTATTAAGACTTTTACATCGCATCAGGGCCTCGAGAAACCGACGCGCAGTAGGTTTATCGAGGCCCCACTGCTTAAATACGGATCATACCTGCTGCGACCGTCTGATGGGTAACTTCATCGATCAGGATGAAGGCACCCGTTGCTCGGATCGCATCGTAGGCGTCGGCGGCCAGCGGCTGCTGCACGGTCAGTTCGATCTGCGCGATGTCGTTCAGCTTCAGGCCTTCGGCCGGGTTGTCGACGGCGCGACGCGTCTGCGTGTTGACGTCCAGGACGGAATCGATCGCCTTCACCTTGGCCATCGTCTGGCGCGTGCCGTGCTTGATCCAGTACTTGCGGCGCACGTCCAGGGGCTCGTCCGACATCCAGCACACATCCGCTTTCACCTGCTTCAGCAGGGTGGCCGGTTGCTCGGCCGGGGCCAGCACGTCGCCGCGCGAGATGTCCACGTGCTCGTTCAGGGTGATGGTGACCGACTGGCCGGCGACCGCCTGCTGCAGCGGGCCGTCGAACGTCACGATTTCCTTCACGGTGGCGCTGTGGCCGGACGGTTGCACGACGAGCTTGTCGCCCACGGCGACCTTGCCCGACTCGATGCGCCCCATGTAGCCGCGGAAGTCGTTGGCTTCGTGGCCGTTGTGGCGCGCGACCAGCTGCACCGGGAAGCGGAACGGGGCGGCGTGGGTCTCGTCGTAGACCGACAGGCCTTCCAGCAGTTCGATCAGCGTCGGGCCTTCGTACCAGGTCATGTTGTCGCCGCGCTCGACGACGTTGTCGCCGGCCAGCGCCGACAGCGGGATCGCCGTGATGTCCTTCAGGCCCAGCGTGTCCGCGAACTTCGTGTATTCGGCGACGATGCGGTCGTACACGGTGCGGTCGTAGTTCACGAGGTCCATCTTGTTGACGGCGACGATCACGTGCTCGATCTGCAGCAGCTTGGCGATGGTCGAATGGCGCTTCGTCTGCACCAGCAGTTCCACCGAACCGTCGTCACCAAGCTTCACTTTCGACACGTCAACGAGGATGATGACGGCGTCCGCGGTCGACGCGCCCGTCACCATGTTGCGGGTGTACTGCTCGTGGCCCGGCGTGTCGGCGATGATGAACTTGCGCTTCGGCGTCGCGAAATAGCGGTACGCGACGTCGATCGTGATGCCTTGCTCGCGCTCGGCTTCCAGGCCGTCGGTCAGCAGCGACAGGTCGATCGTGTCGCCCACGGTGCGCTTGTGCTTGGAGCGCGACACGGCGGCCAGCTGGTCGGCGAAGATACCCTTGCTGTCGAACAGCAGGCGGCCGATCAGCGTGCTCTTGCCGTCGTCGACGGAGCCGGCGGTGATGAAGCGCAGCAGACCGGCCTGGCCGCTCTGGTCGGCATCGTGATTCAGTTGTTCGCGGAGAGAGGTAATGAGGGCGTTCATCAGAAATATCCTTGTTTCTTGCGCTTTTCCATCGAGGCTTCCGACGTCTGGTCGTCCATGCGGGTCGCGCCGCGCTCGGTGATCTGGGTGATCGCCGTCTCGGCGATGATGGCGTCGACGGTAGCCGCATCCGATGCGACCGGGCACGTGCACGAGATGTCGCCCACGGTGCGGAAACGGACGACGCGGGTCTCGACTTCCTCGCCGTCGCGGGCCGGGGTCAGCGGCGTCAACGGCACCAGCAGGCCGTTACGCGGGATCACCTGGCGCTCGTGCGCGAAATAGATCGGCGGCAGGGCCAGCTTTTCGCGGGCGATGTATTGCCAGACGTCGAGCTCGGTCCAGTTCGAGATCGGGAACACGCGCATGTTCTCGCCCGGGTGGACGCGGGTGTTATACAGGTCCCACAGTTCCGGACGCTGGGCCTTCGGGTCCCACTGGCCGAATTCGTCGCGGAACGAGAAGATGCGCTCTTTCGCGCGCGCTTTTTCTTCGTCGCGGCGGGCGCCGCCGATGCAGGCGTCGAAGCCGTATTCGGCGATCGTTTCCAGCAGCGTGACGGCTTGCGCGGCATTGCGCGAATCCGTCTGGGGGTTGCGCAGGCGGACGGTGCCCTTCTTGATCGAGTCCTCGACGGAACCGACGATCAGGCGCTCGCCCAGTTCGGCCACGCGTGCATCGCGGAAGGCGATCACTTCGTCGAAGTTGTGGCCCGTGTCGATGTGGACGAGTGGGAACGGGAATTTACCCGGACGGAACGCCTTCTCGGCCAGGCGCAGCAGCACGACGGAGTCCTTGCCGCCCGAGAACAGCAGCGCGGGGTTCGAGCATTCCGCCGCGACTTCGCGCAGGATGTGGATGGCTTCGGATTCGAGCGCGTCCAGGTGGCGCGCATTCACGTCGCTGAGCGCGAGCGGGGTGTCACTAAAAGTCGTCATTTTGCTGAGCCTGTCGATGTCTTCAATGGCCATGAATTAGGCCGGGGCTACGGATTTGATTCGAATGAGCTTGCCGTCCACGAGGTGCAGGCCGCATTCCTTGGAGTCGGCGTTTTCCCACCACCAGCGGCCGGCGCGCACGTCCTCGCCCGGCTGGATCGCGCGGGTGCAGGGTTCGCAGCCGATCGACGGGTAGCCGCGGTCGTGCAGGTCGTTGTACGGCACGTTATTGGCGCGGATGTATTCCCACACGTCCTCTTCGCTCCAGTCGGCCAGCGGATTGAACTTGGCCAGGCCGTGCGCCGTATCGTCTTCCTGCACGGGCAGATCCAGGCGCGTCGTCGATTGCGAACGGCGCTGGCCGGTGATCCACGCCTTGTTGCCGGCGAGGGCGCGGCCCAGCGGTTCGACCTTGCGTACGTAGCAGCAGCCCTTGCGCAGCTCGACGCTGTCGTAGAACGCGTTCAGGCCGTTTTTGCTCACGTACTCGTCGACCAGTTCCTGCTTCGGACGCATCACGACGATGTCGTAGCCGTAATGGGCCTTGACCTTGTCGATCATGGCCAGGGTTTCCTTGTGCAGGCGGCCGGTCTCCAGCGAGAAGATGGTGATCGGCAGGCCGGCCTTCAAGATCAGGTCGGTGAGGACCATGTCCTCGGCCGCCAGGCTGGAAGCGAACACGGCGGGCGAAAAATCGCGCGCAATGCGCTCCAGGATGCCGCGGGTTTCATTCACCCGCGCGTTCAGGTCGCTCATGGGTTTCCTTGTTTGCTCGTCAGATGCCGGCGCCGACGTCGCTGTGCTCGGGCAGTGCGCCGCGCTCGTGGCGGCGGAACAGCGGCAGCGGCGTGTCGACCGCCGCCTGATAGGTTGCCGAGAATACCGTCAGGCCTTTCAGTGCGTCATGGATGTTGCGGTCCTGGCGCGTTGCGTAGGCGTTGAAGCCGCAGCGGTACATCTGGAACAGCTGGTCGCGCAGCACGTCGCCGATCGCGCGCAGCTCGCCCTGGTAGCCCAGGCGCTTGCGCAGATTGTAGGCGATCGAATAGCCGCGGCCATCGGTGAATTTCGGGAAGTCGACGGCGACGACGGCGAACTTGTCGAGGTCGTCCTTGACCGCGTTCGCCAGCTCGTCCGACGCGAACCAGATGCCCAGTTCACGACGCTCCGCGCGGCCCAGCAGCTGCTCGCGCTGCGCCAGCCAGACTTTCAACGGGACGATGATCTTGCCGGCCGGGACTTCAACCGTTTCCGGGGTGCCGTCTTCGACGAGTTTCAGGACGCTCCAGTCGTCATCCACCACCTCGCGGTGCTTGATGATCTGCTTGTGCGAGTGCAATTCGAAATTAGGCATATTCGTCTTCCCCAACCAATGCGCCGGCCGGGATCGGCGTGGCATACACATGTTCCTTGAACGGCGCGACACCGAGGCGCTGCGCCACGTCGACGAAGCGTTCGCCGTCGACGCGGTTCTTCACGTAGACCTCGAGCAGGCGGCCGATGACTTCCGGCATCTGCGGTGCGGAGAACGACGGGCCGATGATCTTGCCGATGGCCGACTCGTTGCCCTGGGCGCCGCCGATCGACACCTGGTACCACTCGGAACCGTCCTTGTCCACGCCCAGCACGCCGATATGGCCCACGTGGTGGTGGCCGCAGGCGTTGATGCAGCCCGAGATGTTCAGTTCGATGTCGCCGATGTCGTGCTGGAAATCCAGGTTGTCGAAACGCTCGGCGATGGCGGCCGCGATCGGGATCGACTTCGCGTTCGCCAGCGAGCAGTAGTCGCCGCCCGGGCACGAGATCATGTCGGTCAGCAGGCCGATGTTCGGCGTCGCGAGGCCGCGCGCCTTCGCCTGCTGCCAGATCTCGAACAGTTTCGACTGCTCGACGTCGGCCAGCACGAGGTTCTGCTCGTGCGTCACGCGCAGTTCGCCGAAGCTGTACTTGTCGGCCAGGTCGGCCACGAAATCCATCTGCTCGGCGGTCGCGTCGCCCGGCGGCACGCCGGTTTTCTTCAGCGACAGCACGACGGACGCATAGCCCGGCACCTTGTGCGGCTTGACGTTGCGCTGCAGCCAGTTGGCGAACGCCTTGTTGTCGGCATGCTCCGCACGGGGATCGATGCTGGGCAGGGTCAGGTAGGGCTTCGGATTGAACCATTGCGCCACGCGTTCGACTTCCTCGCGGGTCAGCGTTTCCGGACCATCCTTCAGGTCGGCGAATTCCGCCTCGACCATGCGCGTGAATTCCTCGGCGCCCACGGCTTTCACCAGGATCTTGATGCGGGCCTTGTACTTGTTGTCGCGGCGGCCGAACTGGTTGTACACGCGCATGATCGCTTCCGTGTACGTCAGCAGGTGCTGCCAGGGCACGAACTCGTTGATCACGCTGCCGATGATCGGCGTACGGCCCAGGCCGCCGCCAGCCATGAACTTGAAGCCGACTTCACCCGCCTCGTTGCGTACGGCGGTGAGGCCGATGTCGTGGACGGCGATCGCGGCGCGGTCTTCCACGGCGCCATTGATCGCGATCTTGAACTTGCGGGGCAGGGCGATGAATTCCGGGTGGAACGTGCTCCACTGGCGGATGAGTTCGGCGTACGGGCGCGGATCGACGATCTCGTCGGCGGCGACACCGGCGAATTCGTCCGTCGTCGTATTACGGATGCAATTGCCCGACGTCTGGATCGCGTGCATTTCGACCGAGGCCAGGTCGGTCAGGATGTCCGGGGTCTGTTCCAGCTCGATCCAGTTGAACTGGATGTTCTGGCGCGTCGTGAAGTGGCCATAGCCGCGGTCGTACTTGCGGGCGATGTGGGCGAACATGCGCATCTGCGCCGTCGACAGCAGGCCGTACGGCACGGCGATGCGCAGCATGTAGGCATGACGCTGCATGTACAGGCCGTTCTGCAAGCGCAGCGGCAGGAATTCTTCTTCGGTCAGCTCGTCGGCGAGACGGCGCCGTACCTGGTCGCGGTACTGGGCGATGCGTTCACGTACGATGAGATGGTCGTATTGGTCGTAACGGTACATGGGCAAGATTCCTAAGGGGGCGGGCCAATCCTGACCCAAACTATCCCGAATATTAATAAAATCCAGCTATATTCCAAACGACGGAGAATTTATTTGCTTATATGAGCCTGCGGTATAAGCATCCTTGTAAAATGCGGCATCAGATTGACAAGATAAGGGCAATGAACCTACACCAACTACGTTTCGTGCGCGAAGCGGTCCGCCAGAACTACAACCTGACCGACGCCGCCAAGGCGTTGTTCACGTCCCAACCCGGGGTGTCGAAAGCCATCATCGAGCTGGAAGAGGAGCTCGGGGTCGACATCTTCACCCGCCACGGCAAGCGCATCCGCGGCCTGACGGAACCGGGCCGCCTCGTCCTGCAATCTGTCGAGCTGATCATGCAGGAGATCGACAGCCTCAAGCGCATCGGCAAGGAATACGCCGCCCAGGACAGCGGCAGCTTCACCATCGCCACCACGCACACGCAGGCGCGCTACATGCTGCCGAAGGTCGTGCAGGCGTTCATGCAGCGTTTCCCGAAAGTCAGGTTGTCTTTATTGCAAGGTAATCCGCGCCAGATCGCCGACATGGTCAAGAACGACCAGGCCGACCTCGCCATCGCGACGGAATCGATCGCGGCGGTCGACGGCCTGATCACATTGCCGTGTTATCAATGGGAACACGTCCTCGTCGTGCCGCACGAGCACCCGCTGACGAAATCGAAGGCGATCTCGCTGGAAGAGATCGCAGGCTACCCGCTGATCACGTATGACGCCGCGTTCGCGGGCCGCAGCAAGATCGACCATGCGTTCGAGTTGCGCAACCTCAAGCCGGACGTCCTGCTGGAAGCGATCGACGCCGACGTCATCAAGACGTACGTGGAGCTGGGCATGGGCATCGGCATCATCGCCGGCATGGCCTTCGACCAGGAACGCGACCGCAACCTGCGCGCTATTCCCGTCGGGCATTTGTTCGGCATGAACGTGTCGCGCGTGGCCGTCAAGCAGGGCGCCTATCTGCGCAGCTATATTTATACGTTCATCGAGCTGCTGGCCCCCACGCTCAACCGCAAGATGGTCGAGTCCGCCATGCGCGGCACCAGTGACAATTACGAGCTTTAATACCATGAATCGACAGAATGACCCCGTCGCGCGTTACTACGCGAGCAGCACGCAGGCGGCCGACGCCGCGCTGTCGCGGGCGGAACGCGCCAACGACTTATCGCAGGTACGCGACCGCATCGCGCAACTGGTGCGCGGGCAGACCGTGCTGGAACTGGCTTGCGGCACCGGCTACTGGACGGAAGTGATCGCCGCCAACGCCGACAAGGTGCTGGCGACCGATATCCTCGACGAGATGATCGCCCGCGCCGCAACCCGCCGTTTTCCGGAGGGTAAGGTCGCGTTCCGCAAGGTGGACGGGCTCGACCTGCCCGAGGACCTGGGCACGTTCTCCTGCGTGTTCATCGGCTTCTGGTGGTCGCACCTGAAGCGCGACGAGCAGGACGCGCTGCTGGCCCAGTTGCGCGTCCGGCTCGGCCGCGACGTTGCTCTGATCCTGCTGGACGACGCCTACGTCGAGGGCAGCAGCACGACCATCGCGCGCACCGATGCGCAAGGCAATACCTATGAAATCGTCGCGGCGCCGGATGGCGAGCGGTTCGAGTTGCCGAAGAATTATCCGGCCGACAGCGCGCTGCGCAAGCGGCTGGGCGGCGAGGTGAGGGAGATCCGGATCGAGCGCTTGACCTATTACTGGATGCTCACCTGCCGCCTGAAATAAGAAAGGTGGGCACTTTGTGCCCACGCACAGCGCTTAGAACGCGTGGCGCATGCCGACGGTGAACACCGACGGATCGCCGCCCAGCGACGTCGCGGCCGGGGTCAGGTTGTTCGAACCCGAGTTCAGGCCGAAGGTGGCCAGGCCGTTGTTGTTCATGTTGGCGTACGACGCGTACAGGTTCGTGCGCTTCGACAGCGAGTAGCTGTAGGCCAGTGCCCAGGCATTGCCCTTGGCGCCGTTTTCCAGCTTGTTCTGCTGCAGGTTCACGTAGACCTTGCTCGGGCCGAACGGGTAGCCGGCGCCCAGGTTGTACTGCTTGAACTTGTTGTTCGCGCCGTCCGGATCGGCCGACAGGTAGTTGGCCTTGATCTCCAGGCCGCCGACGTCGGCGAACGTGTAGGCGGCGCCCGCACCGTATTCCTTGTCGTTGCCCGACGAGACGCGCTTCAGCGTGTGGTAGGCGGCGCCCAGGTACAGGCCGCCCATCTTGTATTCGGCGCCGATGCCTTTCAGGTCGCCCGACGGACCCGTGGTCTTTTCGCCGGCGGAATACGTGGCCAGCAGGTCGAAGCCGTTGAACGAGGCGCTCTTGTAGTTGACCGAGTTGGCCAGGCGGCGGGTCACCTTGCCCGAACCGAAGGCCGACAGGTTGGTGCCGTAGAAGCCCTGGCCGAATTCGTCGGAGGCGCCGGCCACGACGGCGATCGGCGAGTACTCTCGGCCCAGCGTCAGGGTACCGAAGGCGCCTTCCAGGCCGACGACGGCGCGGCGCTGGAACAGGCCGGAGGAATCCTGCGCGCCGGTGTCGACGGCGACGCCCGCTTCCAGGTTGAAGATGGCCTTCAGGCCGTTGCCCAGGTCTTCCGAACCGCGGAAGCCGAAGCGGCTGCCCGACTGGTTGCCCGACTGGACGTTGGTGTGGCGGCCATCCGGATTGCCGGCGTCGCCGGACTCGATGGCGGCGTCGACGACACCGTACAGGGTCACGTTGGTCTGGGCGGCGGCGAACAGGGGGGTGAGGGCGACCACGGCTGCGGCCAGGCGTTTGACTTGCATTCAGGATTCTCCAATAAGATGTCGGACGACTCAAACAATGTGGTCTATTGCTTGATTGGCAGGCATCTTATCGAAGCGATATGTCGATTTGATGACACAGCGAAATGTTGTGAAATTGCCACATTCGCGTTGTCATCAATGTGTGACAACAGGATTACACGAGGTGATCGTGCAGCGGCAGCACGATGTCGATGCGGGTACCTTGCGGCTCGTCAGTGCCGATCGAGATCTCGCCCTTCATCGCCCAGACCCGTTCGCGCATGCCGATCAGGCCCAGGGATTCCGCCTTTTCCATGTCTTCGGGACGGATTCCGCGGCCATCGTCGCGGATCGTGATGAGCAGGTCGCTGTTCAGCCGGAACAGATTCATCATGACGCGGGTGGCTTGCGCATGGCGGGCGATGTTCGTCAGCGCTTCCTGCACGATGCGGAAGATGGCCGTGCTGGCCGTGTCGTCAAGGCGCAGTTCGGCCTCGTCGGCCAGCAGGGTGGTGGGGATGGCGTAGCGTTCGATGAAATCGTCGCGCAGGCCCTGCAGCGCGAAATACAGACCGCCTTCGTCGAGCGCGCGCGGACGCAGGTTGGTGGCGATGCGGCGCAGCGACGTGATCGCGGTCAGCAGATTGTCTTCCATGCCGCGCATCAGCCGCAGGCTTTCGCTGGGCGTGCCGTCGGCGTGTTGCAGCAGGGTGAGGTCCATGCGTAGCGATGCGAGCAGCTGGCCGAGGTCGTCGTGCAGTTCGCGCGCGATGTGGGTGCGCTCTTCCTCGCGGATGGTCTGCAGCGCGGCGGACAGCTGGCGCAGCTGGTCGTGCGAGCGCGTGAGTTTTTCCTGCACGCGGCTGCGGTCGCTGACGTCGCGCATGACGACCGTGTAGAACGGCGCGTTGCCGTTGGTGCGTGAAATGGAACCCTCGATGGGGAAGCGTTCGCCATCGCCGCGCAGGCCCATGACCGTGTAGTCGGTGGCGCGGCGGCCCGCGCGGCCGCTGCCGGGGCGGAAATAGTCCACGGGTTCGTCGACGTCCGCGTTCGGCGGCTCGATGTAGCGTCCCAGCGGACTCCCCACCATCTGCTCGACGCTCGTGGCGAACAGGGCTGCCGCGGCCGGATTGGCCATGACGATGGTGTTCGATTGGTCGGCGGAAATGATGGCTTCGCTGACGTGGTTGACGATCTGGCGGCTGGCCGGCACGGTGTCGGGCTCCTGTCGGAAGCGCCGGCCCAGCCAATAGCCGGCCGCGAATCCGGCGAGAAGCCAGGCTGCGGTCCTGCCGGAAGCGCGGGGGCGGCGCGGGCGTTTCATTCAACTTGCTTGATAGAAAACAACCCGCTGTGCGGGTCCGGCATCTACCTTACCCGCCGTGCAAACTGCTGGCTTGACTTACATCTGCTTGAAGAGGTGCAGGAAGCTGCGGCTGACTTCGAGCTTTTCCGAGCGGCCCTTGATCAGCACCAAGTGCCGGCCACGGATGTCGCGCGTCACGCCTTCGATGGCGTTGACGTTCACGAGCGTGGCGCGGTGGATCTGCCAGAACAGCGCCGGATCGAGCTCCTCGGACAGGTCGCGCACCGGCTTGCGGATCAGTGCCTCGAATTTCTCGGTCTGAACACAGGTATATTTTTCGTCGGAACGGAAAAACAGGATTTCCTCGACCGGGATCATGCGCAGGTCCTGGCCGATGCTGGCCTGGATCCATTGCAGGTATTTCGGCTTCGGCGCCGCGATCTTTTCGGCGAGCTGGGACAGCATCGCGGTCACCGTGTCACTGACGTTGACGGACGCGGTGGCCGCCTGGGCGGGCGTCGCCAGGCGTTCCTTCAGGCGCTCGACGGTGATCTTGAGGCGCTCGGGCTCGGGCGGTTTCAGCACGTAGTCGATGGCGCCCCGCTCGAACGCTTCCACGGCGTACTGGTCGTATGCGGTGACGAACACGACCTGGCTGGCGTCGCCGATGTCGCGCGCCGCTTCCATGCCCGTCTTGCCCGGCATGCGGATGTCGAGAAAGGTCAGGTCGGGCTTCAGGTCGTCGACGAGCTGCACGGCCTCGTCGCCGTTCTTCGCTTCGCCGATGATCTCGAGGTCCGGCCACACCTGGGACAATCGGGTGCGCAGCAGGTCGCGCATCAGTCTTTCGTCGTCGGCAATGATAGCGGTAGGCATGGTCGGGGGCAGGCAGTGAAAGGAGTGTCGATTATTCAACGAATTGTCGTTACTAGCAATACCCGAAATGCTTACTTCGGTGCAAGCTGATAAGGGACCTCGATGGTGGCGATCACCCCGCTCGGACTGTTGGCGGCGATGTGCAGCTGGCCGGCCTCGCCGTGCAGCAATGTGAGGCGCTCACGGATGTTCGACAGGCCCAGCCCGGTGCCCTTGCTGGGCATGACGCCGAATCCGGCGCCGTCGTCCGCGACCGTCACGCGCAGCTTGCTGTCGACCACTTCGGCCCTGACGGCCAGGTACCCGCCCTCGGGCTTGCATTCGAGGCCGTGCTTGATCGCGTTCTCGACCATCGATTGCAGCATCATCGGGGGAAACGCCGCGCTGCGCAGGCCGTCCGGCACGCTCAGTTCGACCGTCAGGCGTTCTTCCATGCGCATCTTGAGCAGGTCGAGGTAGGACTTGACCATGTCGACTTCGCGGCCCAGGTTCGTGACGAGGTTGTTGTCGCGCATCTGCGGCAGCACGGCGCGCAGGTACTGGATGAGTGTCCGCTGCATGGCGGATGCGCGCGGCGGATTGGTCTCGATCAAGTGTTCGACGGAAGCGAGCGTATTGAACAGGAAGTGCGGCTCGACCTGGGCCTGCATGGCCTGCATCTTCGCTTCGGACAGCTGGCGCTGCATCGACTCGCGCTCGGCGGCGGCCGTGGCCGACTGCATTTCGGCCTCCGCGCGCTTCTTGCCGCCCACGAGGGCCTTGGTGCCGAACAGGGCGAGGATCAACAGCCAGACAAAGCTCGTGAACCACGTCGACGCCTGCTTGTGATAGCTGCGCGCCTTCGCTTCGGCCGCGTCGTCGACGGCCGCTTCGATGGCGTTGGACAATTCTTCGCCGATTTGCGGCGGCAGGTCGATGTGGACCTCTTCGCCGTTGGCGCCGCGCAGGGTCTTGGTGACCGGCGCCTTGGGCGGGGCGGGCGGTGCCGGCGGCGCGGGCGGGGCGGGCTCGGCGGCGTCGGCCACGTGTTGCGCCTCGTCCGCCATCTGTTCCGCGGCATCCGCCTTCGCCTGCGCCGCTTCGGCCTTGCCCGCTGCCTCCGCATGTGCCGCTTCCGCGGCCTTGGCCGCCGCTTCCGCCTTGGCCGCCTCGATTTCCGGATTGATCGTGATCGTGCCGCGCCGGCTGTTCTTGCCCGGATTGATGTGGATGCCGCTGTCGTCGATCGTGACGGTCGGTTCGGGCCGGCGTGCGCTGTGTTCCGTGCGCGTGATCTCTTCCTCGCTGCTGGAGAACAATTCATCCTGCAGAATCTTGCCGGCGACCAGCATCAGCGCGGCGAACAGGAAGAACTTCCACCACGACAGCTGCGTCACCCACGTCGCGACCGCGTCGAAGGCCCGGTACAGCGCCGACAGGGTATTCGAGAAAGTTTGCTGGGTAGAACGCCGTGTTTGCATGAAACTTATCTTTTTCAAAAGGTGCGGCGAGTGTAACCGCTGGCATGAACGCCGGCCATCCCTTTGCGACAGCCTGCACGATTCGAGCCCTGGAATGCACAGGTTGATGACGCCGTGATGACGTATAGAAAAACTGTTAATTAGCAATATTGCGGGGTATGATGAACGACGTCCTGGCTGCGCCAGCCCATGCTTCATTCTCGACATGAAAGGGGTTTGCCGATGTCTGCCGTTCCCAAGCGTTACCGCCTCGTTACCCGCAGCGATTTCGACGGCCTCGTCTGCGCCGTCCTCCTCAAGCATCTGGACCTGATCGACGAGATCCTGTTCGTCCACCCGAAGGACATGCAGGATGGCAAGATCGCGATCAGTGCGCGCGACATCACGACGAATTTGCCGTACGTTGCCGGCGCGCACCTGGCATTCGACCATCACTTATCGGAAACGATCCGCAACACGGGCCGGCGCGACAACCACGTCATCGACCCGAAGGCGCCCTCGGCCGCCCGTGTCGTCTACGACCACTACGGCGCCACGCGCGCGTTCCCGGCCGGCTGGCGCGACATGATGGATGCCGTCGACAAGGCCGACGCCGCGCGCTTCACGCGCGAGGAAGTGCTAGATCCGCAGGGCTGGAACCTGCTGAATTTCCTGATGGACGCGCGTACGGGGCTGGGCCGCTTCCACGACTTCCGCATCTCGAACTACCAGCTGATGATGGACTTGATCGACTCCTGCCGCAATCACACGATCGCCCAGATCATGCAGTTGCCGGACGTGCAGGAGCGTACCCGCCTGTACTTCGAGCACAGCGAGCTGTGCAAGGAGCAGATCCGGCGCTGCGCGCAAGTCCATGGCAACCTCGTCGTGCTCGACCTGCGCGAGGAACCCGTGATCTATGCGGGCAACCGGTTCATCATCTATGCGCTGTTCCCCGAAGCGAATATTTCGATCCACGTGCTGTGGGGCCTGAAGAACCAGAACACGGTGTTCGCGACGGGCAAATCGATTCTCAACCGAACGTCGAAGACGAATATCGGCGCGCTGATGCTCGAATACGGCGGCGGCGGGCACGAGAATGCGGGGACGTGCCAGGTGTCGAACGACATGGCGGAAGACGTGCTCGGCGCACTCGTCAAGCGGATCACGAGCGAGGGTTGATCACGCCGGTTGTTGTTCCTCCAGCATGCGCTGCGCCGCCTCCGCCGCGAGGGGCTCGCTGACCCAGATGCCCTGGATGTGGTCACAGCCATGCGAAGTGAGGAAATCCAGCTGGGGCCGCGTTTCCACGGCCTCGGCCACCACTTCCATGTTCAGGTTGTGCCCGATGTCGATCAGGCTCTTGGCCACGGCCCGGCCGCCGTCGTCCAGTGCCTGGACCGTCGAGTGCGCCAGCTTGACGTGGGTGGCCGCCAGCTGCTGCAGAAAGCCGAGGTCGCACAGGCCCGCGCCGAAGCCGTCGACGGACAGGTCGACCCCCAACGTATGGAGTTGTTCCGCCAGTTCCTGGCCCAGTGCCGGATTGCGGATCAGCGCATCGATGCGCAGGTCGAGCTGCAGGCTGCGCGGCGGCAGGCGGTGACGCGTCAGGCGGTCGGACAGGCCGGCGAGAAACCCTGGCTGGCTGTATTCGCGGTGCGAGACGTTGACGGTCACGGGCACGTCCACGTACCCGGCCGCACGCAGCCGGGCCGCGAAGGCGCAGGCCTGGTCGAGCACGCGCTGGCCGATGGGGACGATCACGCCGGTTTCCTCGGCCTCGGCAAGGAAGCGGGCAGGGGACAGCACGCCCTGGTCCGGGTGGCGCCAGCGCAGCAACGCCTCGAAGCCCGCGACGCGCTGGGTCGCGACCGCCACGCGGGGCTGGTACAGCAGGAACAGTTCGTCGTGGTCGAGCGCGTCGCGCAGCGCCAGTTCGATGCGGTGCCTGGCTTCCGTGGTCGACTTCATGTCGGCCGAAAAGAAGTGGACATCGTTGCGGCCGCTGCCCTTGCCGTGGTACATCGCGAGGTCGGCCGCGCGCACGAGCTCCGCCGCCGTGGCGCCGTCGTGCGGGTACAGCGACACGCCCACGCTCGCGCCGACGGGGATCTCGCGGTTGTTGAAGGCGACGGGAATCGCGAAGCTCTGGCGCAGCCGCTCGACCATGCGCAGGGTGAAGCGCAGCGAGGGCTGGTTGGCGAGGATCAGCACGAACTCGTCGCCGGACATGCGCGCCACCGTGTCGCTGTCGCGCACGGACGCCTGCAGGCGGCGGGCGACGACCTTCAGCACGACGTCGCCCGCCTCGTGGCCGAACGTATCGTTGATGGTCTTGAAGTTGTCGAGGTCGATCAGTACGGTCGCCACGAGCGACTTGTGGCGCTGCGCGAGATGCAGCGCCTGCTCCAGCCGGTCCCACAGCAGGTTGCGGTTGGCGAGGCCCGTCAGCGGATCGTGATTGACCTCGTGCTCCAGGTGCGCGGTGCGCAGCATGGTGGCGGTGACGTCGGTGAGCACCCCGATGTAGTGCGTGACGTCGCCGTGCTCGTCCTGCACGGGCGTGATGGAGAGGTCGTTCCAGAACAGTTCGCCGTTCTTGCGCAGGTTGCGCAGCACGACCTTGGCGCCCATGCGCGCGGCGATCGCGCCGCGCAGCTGGGCCCGCTCCGCCAGGTCCATGCCGGGCGCGGCCATGAAGCGCGGGTCCGTGCCGATGACCTCGTCCGCGGAATAACCGGTGATGCGCTCGAAGGCCGGGTTCACGTATTCGATGTCGCTCTGGCCGTGGTCCAGCCGGGTGATCAGGATGCCGTTGCTGGCCGCGTGCAGCGCGCGTTCGCGCAGGCGCAGCTGCTGTTCGTGCGCGCGCCGCTCGGCCACGTCGATGCCCGTGCCGACCAGGTATTCGCCGCCGTTGCAGCGGATCTTCGTCCCGTTCAGCAGTACGGGCGTCTCGCGGCCGCTGCGCGACACGAAGTCGATCTCCAGCTTCAGTTCGCCGTTTTCGTCGAACACGTCGCGGATGCCGTTCGCCAGCGGCGCGCGCTGCGGCAGTTCGATGAGGTCGAGGGCGCGCGTCGCGCCCAGTTCATCCGGCGTCATCCCCGTGACTTTTTCGAGGTTCCGGTTCCAGAGGACGAAGCGGCCGTCGCGATTGAGCACGTAAAAGGTGCCGGGGAAGGTATCGACGATGGCGGACAGCGGCGTGCGCGCGACCCGCTCGGCTTCCGTGCCGCCCCGTGCGCAGCCGGTGGCGACGGCGACGGCGCAGTCGTGTGCGCGGCCCTCGGCATCGACCAGCGGCGCCAGGGTCAACGTGCTTTCGAGCACGCGCCCGCGCGCGCACATGAGTTCGACGTGGACTTCGGCCCCTTCGGGATGGCCGGTGAGGGCGCGCCAGCCGGCGCTCCAGGCATCGCGTCCCGGTGGCGTGAACAGCGTGGTGATGGGGTGGCCGAGAACCTGCCCGGCGCCGACTCCGAACACGGCGGCGCAGCCGTCGTTCCAGGCCTGGATGGTCCCGGTCTCGTCGGTGAGAAAGACGCACCGGCTGGGCGGTTCGGATTCGTGCATGCCGGCTCCCGGTGTCGATGGAACCCGTTGGACCGCGTGGCCGCGCTTCCGTTCCGCCAAAAGAAAAGGCGTGCCGCAGCACGCCTTTCGATCGGTCTGGTAGCCGTCAGGCGGCCGCTTCCTGGCGCGGCGGCAGCGCGACCTGGTTGTCCACGCTGAACTGGTAATCCTTGAACACGTGTTCGGCGGACAGGATCTGGTAGGTACCGTCCGACAGCTTGTGCGTCGTGTCCTTCAGGCGGTACGTCGTCGAGCCGCAGGTCCAGCAATTGAAGTTGCGCATGTGGGTGCACAAACAGGTCTTGTCGAACACCTGGATATTCTTCTGGCCCGGATTCGCCTGCACCTCGCGGTTGTACGAATTGATGTAGGCGCAGTTGCCCGTCGCGTCCAGCAGGTAGCCGTACGATTCGCAGCCGGGACGGATGCCCGAGCCGATCGCCGGCGTCTGCTTCAGCATGCGCATCGGATAGCCCGTCGGCGAGACGCCGTTGACGATGATGTCTTCTTCGCTGGCGCGGAAATACTCCTGCTTGACGGAATCCGGCAGGCCGCATTCGTGGGTCACGGTGAAGCGGGTCGCCACCTGCACGCCGCCCGCGCCCTTTTCCAGGAACGACACGGCGTCGCTGCCCGTGAAGATGCCGCCGGCGGCGATCAGCGGGATGTCGAGTTTTTCGGCGGCCAGGTACGCATGGATCTCGTCCATGATCGTGTGCAGGTCGTAGTCCTTCCAGTCTTCCATGCCGAAGCCCAGGTGGCCGCCGGCCAGCGGGCCTTCCACGATCACGTAGTCGGGCAGGCGGTTCAGGCGCGACACCTTGCGCAGGAAGAGCTGGAGCGCGCGGACGGACGAGACGATGATGCCCAGCTTGGCGTCGCGGAAGCGCGGATGGTCCTTGATGAGTTCGAACGAGCCCAGGTGCAGGCCGGCCGACATCGTGATGCCGTCGATGCCCGCGTCCAGCGCCGCCGACAGGCGGGTGCGCAGGGTTTCCTTCGGCGCGTTCATCGTCAGCTTTTCCATGCAGTTCACGAAGATCAGGCCATCGCCTTTCTTCGCCGCCATGGTCGCGCCCACGTGCAGGCGCGTCGCCTCGGCCAGGCGGTCGAGGTCGAACTGGACGACGGACTTGTCCATGTTGTTGATGTTGAACTTGTACAGCTTGGTCTTTTCCTTGACGAAGCTGGTGTCGAACTTGCGGTCCGACACGTCCGGTACCATCGCATCGGAAATGTGGCCGATACCGCCCAGACGGGCCGCTTCCAGGGCCAGCTCCGACGTAGAGATATCCACGCCCATTCCGCCGATCATGATGGGCACATATTCCTTGTTGCCCAAACGCAGGCGGAAATCATCAACACGTTTCATTGCTATTCAACTCGTTGTTATAGGTAACGCCGCTGACCGGCGTGTTCGCACGCCCCGCATTTTACCCCACGCGGGGACGGGTCGAGAGCTCCATTTGCCGCACGGTCGTGCGGAGCGGGCAGGAAACGTTCAGTCGCGGAAGTTGTTGAATTCCAGCGGCAGATCCTTCACGTCCTTGCGCAGCAGCGCGATCGCTTCCTGCAGCGTATCGCGATCCTTGCCGGTGACGCGCACGGTTTCGCCCTGGATCGAGGCTTGCACCTTCATCTTGCTTTCCTTGATGAGCTTGGTGATCTTCT
The DNA here is from genome assembly GCF_030411975.2 of Massilia orientalis. Taxonomy (NCBI): domain Bacteria; kingdom Pseudomonadati; phylum Pseudomonadota; class Betaproteobacteria; order Burkholderiales; family Oxalobacteraceae; genus Massilia; species Massilia orientalis. The sequence continues at coordinate 55,054 of NZ_JASNRB020000024.1, forward strand.
TCGCGTCTTCGGTCTCGATGCCGTTGCGTACCTTGAGCACCTGCTTGACCTTGTCGCCGCCGATCTTCTCGACCTTGCCTTCGTCGAGGAAGCGCACGTCGACCTTACGCTTGGTCATCTTGTTCAACAGCACGTCGCGCACCTGGCCGAGCTGGAAGTCGGAATCGCCGAACACGGTGATCTCGCGTTCCTTCTGCTCGACCTTGGCCGAGCTGCCCTTGAAGTCGAAGCGGGTGCCGATTTCCTTGTTGGATTGCTCGACGGCGTTCTTGACTTCGACCATGTCTGCTTCGCAGACCACATCAAACGATGGCATTGTGTTCTTTCCTTGCACAAATTGAGAGTGAATGGCGATATTGTAACCACTATAATGCGCCAAACACTACCCGCCCCAGCCATGCCAGCCGACCTGCCCCTGTCCACCGACGTTTCCCTCGCCGCTTTCAACACGTTCCGCATCCCCGCGCGCGCCCGGCGCTACCTGCGCGTGACCGACCCGGCCCAGTTGCAGGCCGTCGCCGCCGATGCGCAATTGGCCGCGCTGCCGCGCCTCGTGCTCGGCGGCGGCAGCAACCTCTTGATCGCGCGCGACGAGGTCGATGCCCTCGTGCTGCACATGGGGCTGGAAGGCAGGGAGATCGTCGGCGCGACGGCCGACGCCATCCTCGTGCGCGCGCAAGCCGGCGAGAACTGGCATGCGTTCGTGGAATGGACGCTGGCGCAGGGCCTGGGCGGCCTGGAGAACATGGCGTTGATCCCGGGCACGGTCGGCGCGTCGCCGATCCAGAACATCGGCGCGTACGGGGCCGAGGTCAAGGACAGTTTTCACTCGCTGACCGTGTTCGACTTCGCGGACGGGTCGATCCGCACCATGGACGCGGCGGCCTGCCGCTTCGGCTACCGCGACAGCGTGTTCAAGCATGCGGAAGGCAGCACGCTCGTCGTGCTGGACGTGACGTTCGCACTGCCGCGCGCGTGGACGCCGAACCTGCGCTATGCGGAACTGGCGCAGGCGGTGCAGGACATCGCCGCGCCGACCGCGCGCGCGGTGGCGGACGCCGTCATCGCGATCCGGCGCCGCAAGCTGCCCGATCCGGCCGAGATCGGCAACGCGGGCAGCTTCTTCAAGAATCCGGTCGTGCCGCGCGAGCACTGCGCGCGTCTGCTGGCCACGTGGCCGGACCTCGTGCACCATGCCCAGCCGGACGGCAGCGAAAAGCTGGCCGCGGGCTGGCTGATCGACCGTTGCGGCTGGAAGGGAAAAAACCTCGGACGCGCGGGCGTCTATCCGAAGCAGGCGCTCGTGCTGGTCAACAATGGCGGCGCGACGGGGGGCGAGATCATGGCGCTGGCACGCGCCATCCAGGCCGACGTCGAGGCGCGCTTCGGCGTGCGGCTCGAGCCGGAACCCGTGCTGGTGTAAGGCTCACCCGGCCGCGGACACCCGGTTGCGGCCACTGCGCTTGGCGTCGTACAGCGCGGCATCGGCCCGCGCGATGAAGTCGTCCGGGCCGTCGTCCTCGCCCGGCACGATGCAGGCCACACCCATCGACATCGTGACATACCCGCACGGCGCCCCCGGATGCGGCAGCGCCAGCTGTTGGAGTCCCGCGCGGCACGCTTCGCCCACGCGCAGGGCGCCGGCGAGGTCGGTGTCCGGCAGCAGCAGCGCGAATTCCTCGCCGCCGTAGCGCGCCGCCAGGTCGGCCGGGCGCTTCAACTGGCCGGTCAGCACGGCGGCCACCTTCTTGAGGCACAGGTCGCCGGCCGGATGGCCCAGGTGGTCGTTGTACAGCTTGAAATGATCGACGTCGCACAGCAGCAGCGCCAGCGGCGATTGCTGGCGTCGTCCGCGCTGCCATTCGACGTGGACGGCCTCGTCGAAACGGCGGCGGTTGGCGATGCCCGTGAGGCCGTCCAGCGCGGCCAGGCGGCGCAGTTCCTCGTTGACGCGTGCCAGCTTCTCCTGGCTCGCGCTCAGGGACCGGTAGGCGGCGTCGCGCTGCAGGCCGCTGATGTAGCCGGCGGAATGGTGGCGGATGCGGGCCACCAGTTCCAGCTCGTCGGGCAGCTTGACGAGGTAGTCGTGCGCGCCGATGGCAAACGCGTGCGCCTTCAGCTTCGCTTCGTCGCGCGTGGACAGCACGACCACGGGAATGTCGCGCAGCGCCTCGTCCTCCTGGTACGCCCGGATCAGCTGGAAGCCGTCGGCGCCCTGCATGACGAGGTCCTGCAGGATCACGGTCGGCCGGTGCCGCAGCGCGGCCGCATGCGCCGCGCGCGCGTCGGTGACGAACTGGAATTCGATGTCGTCGTGGCGCGCAAGCATGCGGCGGACGGCTTCGATCATGATGATCTGGTCGTCGACGAGCAGCACGCGCACCTTGTAGTCGGCGTCGTCTCGTTCGCGGCCCTGGAAGTGGCTGACTGCGGACATCGGGAATCGTTGGCGGGACTGGAATGAATGGCGGGCGTCATTTTACCCTAATGCGATAGGGATATTGTCAAGCGGTAAAATTTTCTCCGCGGCCCCCAGTTCGGCCGCCGCGCGCGGCATGCCATACACGGCGCAGGTGGCCTCGTCCTGCGCGATGGTGGCGTGGCCGGCCTGGCGCATCGCGAGCAGGCCCGCGGCGCCGTCGCGGCCCATGCCGGTGAGCAGGACGCCGGTGGCGTTGCGGGTCCAGTACCGCGCCACCGAGTGGAAGAACACGTCGACCGACGGCCGGTAGACCTCGTCGCGCGGATGGGCGTCATAGACGAGGCGGCGTTCGGGCGTGAGGCGCAGGTGGTCGTCGCTGGCCGCCACCTGCACGACGCCGCCTTCGACCGGTTCGCCGCCCGCGATGGCGCGCACGGGCACGCCGGCCTGCTCGCCCAGCCAGCGCGCCAGCTGGCCGGCGAAGGCGGGATCGATGTGCTGCACGACGACGGCGGCCGTGTCGGCCGGCGGGCGCCACCGTGCCAGCAGCCGCGCCAGCGCGATCGGCCCGCCGGTGGAGGCGCCGATGGCGACCAGGCGCGCAACCGGTGACCCGGAAGGCGCGGCCGGCGCCGGGACGGCCGCGCTGCCGGCGGGCACCGGCGCCCCCGCGATCAGCTTCGCGATGGTGCGGATCTTCGCGAGCAGGGCGGCCTCGCCGCCGGGGCGGCCGAGCAGCACGGGCGTCGCCGTCACGTCCAGGGCGCCGGCGCCCAGCGCGCGGAACACCTGGCCCACGTTGTCCTGGGGCGCGGCGGTGACGACGAGGATCGCGCACGGCGCCTCGCGCATGATGCGGCGGGTGGCCTCGACGCCATCCAGCACCGGCATGGCGAGGTCCATCAGCACGAGGTCGGGCGGCAGGTCGCGGCACAGGCGCACGGCGTCGGCGCCCGTGCGCGCCACCCACGCGACCTGGTGCTCGCCGCCGATCGCCAGCGCGCGGCGCAGGGCTTCGGAAGCGGTGGCACTGTCGTTGGCGATGCCTATCCTCATGGCGTCCTGTCTTCGTGGGCGCCGCCGACCAGGTCGTGCACGGCATCCAGCAACGTGGCGTCGTGGAAGGCGCCCTTGGCCAGGTAATAATCGGCACCGGCCTCCAGGCCGCGCGCGCGATCTTCCGGACGGTCCTTGTACGACACGATCATCACCGGCAGGCGGGCGAGGCGCGGGTCGCGCCGGATGCGTTCCGTGAGGCCGATGCCGTCCAGGCGCGGCATGTCGATGTCCGTGATCACGAGGTCGTAGTCGGCCCCGCGCAACTGGTTCCAGCCGTCCAGGCCATCCAGCGCCACGTCCACGTGGTAGCCGCGCGCGGCCAGGAGCTTGCGCTGCATCTCGCGCACCGTGAGCGAATCGTCCACCACGAGCACGCGCCGCGCGCGGCCGGCCGCGGACTCCCCCGCGACGAAGCCCAGGCGCAGCGCCGCGCCGCCGTCCAGCAGGCGCGCGATCGAGTGCAGCATGTCGGGCACGTCGAGGATCAGCACCGGCGTGCCGTCGTCGAGCAGGGCGGCGGCCGCGATGTCGCGCAGCTTGCCGAACGTCGGCTCGAGCGGCTGCACGGTCAGGCTTTGTTCGCCGCGCACGGCATCGACGACGAGGCCGTAGCGCTCGCGCCCCGTCCCGATCGCGACCAGCACGAGGTCGACTCCCGCCACGGCCTCGCCCAGCGCCAGCACCTGGCTGGCGGCGACGAGGCCCAGCTGCCCGCTGCCGTCCGTCGCGTCGACGTACTGGCGGCCGTGCAGGGTGCGCACGGCGCCGGCCGGCACACGGCGCACGCCTTCGACGCGCGCGATGGGCAGCGCGTAAGCCTCGCCGGCCACGTCGACGACGAGGGCGCGCACGATCGATTGCGTGAGCGGCAAGGTGATCACGGTGGTAAAGCCCGCGCCCGGCGCCGATTCCGCGCGCGCGGTGCCGTCCAGGCCTTGCACGGCGTCGCGCACGACGTCCAGGCCCACGCCGCGCCCGGAGAGTTCGTTCGCGCTTTCCTTCAGCGAAAAGCCGGGCAGGAACAGGAATTCCATCAGCTCCGCCTGGGACAGCTCGGCCGCGAACGCGGGCGCGGCCACCTGGCGGCGCACGGCGGCCGTGCGGATGCGCTCCGGATCGACGCCGCGGCCGTCGTCCGCGACGGCCAGCGCCAGCATGCCGCCGCGGTGGCGCGCTTCCAGGCGGATCGTCCCGTGGGCGGGCTTGCCGGCGGCCGTGCGCTCGGCCGGCAGCTCCATGCCGTGGTCGACGGCGTTGCGCAGCAGCTGGTGCAGCGGCCCTTCCATGCGCGCCAGCACGGCGCGGTCGACGAGCGTGTCCGCGCCCGCGATCTCCACGCGCACGTCCTTGCCGAGGCCCCGCGCCAGGTCGCGCACCATGCGCGGCAGCGCGTGCACGCCTTCCGCGAAGGGACACATGCGCAGGGCCAGTACCTCGTCGGCGAGGCGCGTGGAGACGGTCAGCGCCTGCCGTTCGTAGCGCTCGGCGCCCTCGATCGTGCGGTGCAGGGTGTCGCGCAGCGGCGCGGCGCGGTCGGCCACGCGCTGCGCCAGTTCGGCCAGGCGCGCGTCGCCCGTCGCGCGGATCGCGTCCTGCAGGTCGTCCAGCGCCTCGTAGACGGCGCGCTGGTGGCGCTTGTAGCGCTGCAGCCCGGCGATCCACGGCCGCAGCTGGCCCGCGTGCAGGCGTGCCTGGCCGGCCAGCGTGAGCAGCTCGTCGCTGCCCGCTTGCCGGGAGGGCGGGTCGACCGGTGTGGGCGCCGGGCCGGGGGGCGATGTGGGTACCGGCGCCGGCGGCGGGGCGGCAGCGGTTGGCGCCTTGCCCTGGCCGTGCAGGGAGCCCAGTGCCGCGACCGTGGCCGCGATACGGTTGCCGCGCGGCGCGCTGGCGCCATCGGCTTCCGCCAGCTGCTGCAGCACGTCGACGGCGCCCAGCAGCACGTCCACGCCGCTCGCGTCGAGCTGGGCCCGGCCTTCCTGCGCCGCGACGAGCACGTCTTCCATCGCATGCGCGAGGCGCACGGCCGGCTCCAGGCCGACGATCGCGGCTGCGCCCTTGACCGAATGCGCCGCGCGCATCATCGATTCCAGCCGGGCCGCGTCGACCACGCCCTGTTCGAGCAGCAGCAGGCCTTCCGTCAGCACGCGCATCTGCTCGCGCGTCTCCATGCGGAACAGGTCCAGCATCGAGTAGCCGCTCAGGTCTTCACTTATTTTCCCGTCGTTCGTGCTCATCGCAGCAGCGCCTCCAGCCCGGCGCGCAAACGCGCCGTGTCGAGCAGGCCCGCTTCGATGGCGCCGTCGGCGATCACGCCGGCGACGAGGCCGGGCGGCGCGTGGCCCACGTTGGCGGCGGGCGGACGCATGGCGTCCTGCGCGTGGCGCACCACGCCGTGGACTTCATCGACCGGCAGCGCGTAGCGGTGGGGGCCGAGGGCCAGCACGAGCAGGCGCGCGAACGCGTGGCGACCCGGCGGCGGCGGGACGTCGTCCGTGTCCACGTTCAGCAGGCGCGCGAGCGACACGGCCGGCAACAGGCGGCCGCCGACGTTGACGATGCCGAGCAGGGCGCCGCGGCTGCGGTGCGGCAGGCGGTGCGCGGGCGCCGGCGGGGCGACTTCGACGGCGAGGGCCATCGCCACGGCCAGCCACTCGCGGCCGACGCGGAATGCCAGCGCGGCGGCGTCCGTGCGCGCCGGCGGCGGTTCGGGACGGGCCAGCTCGCGCGCCCAGGCATCGCGGTAGTCGGCATCGACGGGACGCTGCAGGTTGTGCTGGGCGGCGCCCGCGTACACGGGGCAGTTGCGGCAATGGACGTGGGTTGCCAGCTCGGGACAGCTGCGGTCGCCCGCGACGCCGATGCCGCGCCAGCAGGCCTCCTCGTCCCACGCACGGACCGGCAGGTGCTTCATGCGTGCTGCCTCCCGCGCCGCGCATGCACGCGCGCGGCGCGCTCGCGCAGGCTGGCGCCCTGGGCGACGTCGCCGCGCTGTTCGGCGAGCAGGGCCAGCCCGCACAAGGCTTCGTAGTGGTCGGGATCGAGGTAGACGCAGCGCCGCCAGCAGTCTTGCGCACTCTGCGGCCGGCCCGTGCATTCGGCCGTGAGCCCGAGCAGGAACCACGCTTCGGCATCGTCCGCGCGCACGGCGAGCAGCGCGCGGCAGGCGTCTTCCGCGTGCGCCAGCCGGCCGGCGTCGGCGTGGGCCTTCGCTTCGGCCAGCAGGTCGCGCGGGGGCGGTGGCGGCGGTGGCGCGGACGGGCGGGGTGTCTGACGCCCGGCGGGGCGGGGCGGCGCACGCCAGACGTCGGCCGCGCGCCGGCCATGCTTGCGCAATGCGAACGTGTCGTGCGGCGTGCGCGGCGCGAAGCCGGCGCGGCACAGCGCGGGCGCTTCGGCATAGCCGGCCAGCAGCAGGCCGTCGTCGGCCAGCAGCGCGGCGAGGCGCGCGGCCGCCCGCTGCTGCGTGGGCAGGTCGAAGTAGATCAGCAGGTTGCGGCAGAACACGAGGTCGTAGGCGCCCGTGAGCGCCGGGTCGACGTCGAACAGGTTCGCCTGGGCGAAGACGACGTAGGCGCGCGGCGCCGCGCCGATCATGTGTTCCTCGCCGTGCTCCGTGAAGAAGCGCGCGCGCAGGCCCTGGTCGTCGCCGCGGAACGCGTTGCCGGTGTACCTGCCGGCGCGGGCGCGGGCGATCGCGGCCCGCGACAGGTCGAACGCGTCGATGCGGCAGTGTGCGGGTTCGATGCCCGCGTGCGCCAGCAGCATCGCAAGCGAATACGGTTCCTCGCCGCCGGCGCAGGGCAGCGACAGCACGCGGACCTGCCGCCCGGGCCGCGTCAGCAGGCGCGCCTGCACGAAGCGCAGCGCAGTCTCGAACACGGCGGGATCGCGCAGGATCCAGGACTCCGGCACGACGACGAGGTCGACGAGCGCGTCGAATTCGGGCGTGCCCGGCCGCGGATCGTAGTCGATGCCGGCACCCGCGGCGCGCATGCGCTCGCGCACGGCCCGTTCGACCGTGGCGACGCCCAGGTCGAGGCCCGTGGCGGCGCGCAGGCGCAGCGTGAGATTCACGGGCCTGCTCCGAACAGCAGGGCCTCGACCTCGGGCGCGAGCAGGCGCTCCGGGTCGAGCAGCTGCAGCATGCCGCCGGCGCCGGGCGCGACCTGGCCGAGCCACGGCGCGCTCGCGACGCCCGCGTCGGCCAGTTCGCCGTCGAGGGCCGCCACGCCGATCACGCGCTCCGCTTTCAGGCCCAGGGGGCGCCGGCGCCCGGCAGCAATGATCTCGACGAGCAGGATGCGGGTGTCGTAGCGCACGGCGTCGGGCGGCGTGCCGGCCAGGCGCGAGAGGTCGATCACGGGGATCGCCTCGCCGTGCAGGTCCAGCAGGCCGGGCACGAAATGCGGCGCGCCCGGCAGCGCCTTCAGGCGCGCCACCGGCAGCACGCGCAGCACGCTCGCCAGCGGCAAGGCGTAGCGCTCGCGGCCGATGTGGAACACCATCGTCCTCATGCAGTATTGACCGAGAAGGTGGCGACGGATTGCTGCAGGTCGGTGGCGGCGTACTGCAACTGATGCACCGCCTCGCTCGTCGCTTTCAGCGAGTCGACGGTCTGCTGGCTGGCGTCGGACAGCTGCGTCATCGTCGCCGTGATCTGCGATGCGCCCACTGCCTGCGACTGCATCCCCTGCAGCACCAGGTCGAAGCGGGGCGCCAGCTTGCGCACCTGCTCCGTCATGCCGGACAGCTGCTCGGCCACGTGGCGCGCCTCGCCCACGCTGCGGCGGATGTCCTCGGTAAACTTGTCCATGCCCATGACGCTGGCCGACACGGCGGACTGCATCTCCTTCAGCATCTGCTCGATGTCCCACGTGGACACGGACGTCTGGTCGGCCAGGCGCCGGATCTCGGCGGCGACGACGGCAAAGCCGCGGCCCGCCTCGCCGGCCTTCTCGGCCTCGATCGCGGCGTTCAGCGACAGGATGTTGGTCTGGTCCGCGACCTTGGTGATCGTGGTCAGCACGCTGTTGATGTTGCTGGCCTTTTCCGACAGGGTCGCGAGCTTGGCGGTGATCGCGTCGGTGGCCGCGACCATTTGCTGCATCGACTGGTCCATGCGCGTCAGGTTGCCCTGCGCTTCGGCCGTGGCGGCCGTCGTGTAGTCGGCGACTTCGCCCGCTTCTTCCATCGTGCGCAGCAGCTGCGACGTATTGGCCGAGATCTCGCGCGTGGTGGACAGCACCTCGACGCTCGTCTGCGCCTGCTCGATCCCGGTCGCTTCCTGCTGGCGCGCGGACGCGGCGATCTGCGTGGCCGACGTGGTCACCTGGATGCCCGCGCGCTGCACGTTGCTGACCAGGGTGCGCAGGCTGCCCAGCATCGTGCCCAGGCCTTCGCCCAGGCGGCCGATGGCGTCGCTGCCGGCGATCGTGACGGTGCCCGTCAGGTCGCCGCGGGCGGCGCGCGAGACGACGTCCAGCAGCATGTCGACCTTGGCGCGTAGTTCGTTCGTCGCCGCAAGTTCCTTCGCCTGGCTGTCTTCGATGGCCTGGGCCATGCGGTTGAATTCCAGCGCCACCTGGCCCAGCTCGTCGCGCGACAGCACCTCGGCGCGGGCGCCGTGCACGCCGCCGGCGATCTGGCCGGCAGCACTCATCAGGCTGTGCAGCGGCCGCGAGACGGCGCGCACGAGCAGCGTCGAAATGAGGATCGCCAGCACCACGCAGATGACGGCGCCCCCGGTCAGCAGCGCCTTCATGGTCTGGCGCAGTTCGTCGGTGTCCTTCTGGCGCTGGACCAGCAGGCGGTTTTCCTCGGCTTCGACGTCGTCCAGCACCTCGCGCAGGCTGGCCACGGAACCCGTGCCGGCCAGTACCCCGGCCTCGGCCTGCGCCGTCATGGCCGCGCCGGCGGTCCGGCGCCGTTCGATCTGCGGGGTAACCACCTGCTCCATCCACGTGACGAGCAGCGTGTCCAGGCGGCGCAGGCGGTCCTGCTGCTGGGCGTTGTCGGTGGTGATCGCCTGGGCGCGTTTCACGTGCGCGCGCGCCGTCGCGTATTCGTTGCGGATCGGCGTCACCAGGTTCTCGTTGCCCGTCAACAGGTAGCCGCGCGTGGACGACTGGATCTGCAGCACCGACGTCGCGATGGTGTCGAGTTCGCGCAGCACCTCGAGGGTGTGGCGGTTCCACAGATTGGCGTCGGACAGCCGTGCGAAATTGTGATAGGCAAGGATGAGCAGGCACAGGATGATCGCGACGATCGCGCCGAAGCCGGCGACCAGTTTGTTCCTGATGCTCAAGTTGTGAAACATGCGCGCTCCAAATGGCGTGAAGACATGGTGAATGTAACATTTCTGCCCGGAGGCAAGGGACTCCGCGTGCACCAATCCGGGGATTGCCCATTCAGGCCAGGGCCAGCAGGGCGTGGCGCGCGTGTGCCTGCAGGCATTTGACGTCGCCGATCTGGACTTCGCGGCAGGGCTCGGGCCGCTGTTCGTACACGCGGCACGCGTACCTGCCGCCGGGCTCGCCCTGCAGGGCGGCGCACCGCGGCGCTTTCGCATTCGTACCGGCCATGCACGAGAAATGCGCGTTCACCTGTTCCGTGAGCGCGGGCGGCCGGCCGCGCGCGTCGGCGCCGGCCCAGTAGAAGGAAACGCGGTAGGTCATGCAGCGGGAACCCCCGACAGGCAGGGATTCTCGCCGGTGTCGCTCATGCGCACTTCGCAGGCGGAAAACGAAGACGCGATGGTAGCGCGCCGGCGTCAGGCTGAAAAGAGTGAAACTTGTATTGTTAACACAAATGAGAATGATTCGCGTTTACTTGTCCGTTAAAACTTGATACAGTTCGTGGCGTTCCGACAAACATTCAAAAACAACATTCAACGACCACGATGAGAACCTCGATCACCAGCCGTAAGCATCTGTCTCCTTCCACACCGCGCCGCGCGGGCGCCGCGCTCGCCATGCTCGTGCTGCCGCTCGCCGGCCACGCGGCGCCGGATCCCGACGCCGCCGCCGATGCGGACGCCGGCGCCGGCCGCCCGCACCGCGTCCACGTCAACGGCGCGCGCGAGAACGACTACAAGGCCGAGCATGCGCAATCGTCCAAGTACACGGAAAAGCTGGTGGACACCCCGCAGACCGTCATCGTCATCAAGAAGGAGTTGTTCGAGCAGCAGGGCGCGACCACGCTGACCGAGGCGCTGCGCAACACGCCCGGCGTGGGCACGTTCTTCCTCGGCGAGAACGGCAGCACGAACACGGGCGACGCGGTCTACATGCGCGGCTTCGATACGTCCGGCAGCCTGTTCGTCGACGGCATCCGCGACATCGGCTCGATCTCGCGCGACGTCTTCAACATCGAGCAGATCGACGTGCTGAAAGGCCCGGCCGGCACCGACACGGGCCGCGGCGCGCCCACCGGTTCCATCAACCTGAACACGAAGCAGCCGACGCTGAAGAACACCGGCGACGCCAGCCTCACGGTGGGCAGCGCGGACCGTGTGCGCGGCACCGCCGATATCAACCGCGTCATCGACCGCGAGTCCGGCATCGCATTCCGCCTGAACGTCCTCGACCAGCGCGCCGGCAATCCGGCACGCGACGACGTGCGCGACAAGCGCTGGGCCATCGCGCCGTCGCTTGCGTTCGGCCTGCACGGCCCGACCCACGTCTATCTCGACTACCTGCACGTGAAGCAGGACAACCGCCCGGACGGCGGCGTGCCGACCATCGGCCTGCCGGGCTACCGCAGCCCGGACGCGACGCGGCCTTTCCTCACCGGCGCCGCGCCCGTCGATCCGCGGAATTACTACGGCGCGCTGTCCGACTACGACAAGGTGACGGCCGACATGGCGACGGCCATCATCGAGCACGAGTTCCGCAATGGCATGCGCCTGAAGAACACGAGCCGCTACGGCAAGACCAAGCAGTTCTACCTGCTGAGCGCTTTCATGGGTTCGGCGGCGAACATCGTCGCGCCGAGCGCCACGGACCCGTCCACGTGGTCGCTGGCGCGGACGATCCGGACGGTCAAGGACCAGGAAAACACGGTGCTCGCGAACCAGACGACGCTGACGGCCGATGTCGATACGGGCACCTTGCGCCACACGCTCGTCGCGGGCCTGGACCTGTCGAACGAGAAGCAGTCGAACCGCAGCTACGTGGGCGGCGGCACGCTGGCGCCGGCGAATTTGTACCGTCCCGACCCGGCCCTGCCGATCGCAGGCCTGAACCTGCAGCCGAGCGGCGCACGCACGCGGGGGGAATCCGCGACGGAATCCGGCTATCTACTCGATACGATCAAGCTGGGCGACCAATGGATCTTCAATGCGTCCGCCCGTCTCGACCACTTCGACACGACGTATGACGCCATCGCGCTGTCGACGGCCACGTCGGCCCCGACGCTCCCCGTGGGCACGCCTGTGCCGACGCATATCGAACTGTCGGACAACCTCGTGAGCGGCAAGGTGTCCGCGCTGTACAAGCCGACGGCGAACAGCAGCGTGTACGCGCTGTGGGCCAACTCGAGGAACCCGCCGGGCTCGAACCTGGCGCTGAGCGCCAGTGCGAACAGCGCGGCGAACCCGATCTATGACCCGCAGGTCAGCACGACGACGGAACTGGGCGCCAAGTGGGAAGTGTTCGACCGCCGCCTCGGGCTGAACGCGGCGCTGTACCGCACGGACGTGAAGAACGAGGTCGAGCAGGATCCCGTCGACCTGAAGTACTACCAGACCGGCAGGAAGCGCGTGCAGGGCGTCGAGCTGGCCGTGACGGGCGAGATCACGCGCGCGTGGTCGATCAACGCGGGCTACACGTACATGGACACGAGCATCGAGGCGGGCAAGCTCGTCACGGCGAGCGGCGCCAACGCGCTGTCGTACACGCCGAAGCAGGCCTTCACGAGCTGGACGACGTACAAACTGGCGCACGGCCTGACGCTCGGCGGCGGCGTGCGCCACCAGGGCAAGCTGCTGCGCGGGACGGACGGCGCCGTCGGCACGCCGGCGTATGCGGACAGCTACTGGGTGGCGGATGCCGTCGCGGACTACCGGGTCAACCGCTGGCTGGACCTGCGCCTGAACGTCTACAACCTGTTCGACAAGGAATATGTCGCCTCGATCAACAAGAGCGGCTACCGCTACACGCCGGGCGCGCCGCGCTGGGCGAGCCTGACCGCCAACTTCCATTTCTGAGTTGTGAGCCGGCGCCAGCCGCTTCCGCCGTACGCCGCAGCCGTGGGGGCAATGCGGGGTGGGGCGGGGATCAAGCGGTGCGCCTCCCTTTGCCGTCCTTTCGCATGAGCGGGAGGACGGTTTTTTTATTCCACCGCGGTTGCTCACCACCCGTCGTCCCCGCGCAGGCGGGGATCCAATTTTTACGCGCAGTCGGCACGCGCGCAACTTGGGCCCCTGCCTTCGCAGGGGCGACGGTCTTGAGGGTGCGTGAATGAAAAAAGCCGCCGGTCCTCGCAGACCGGCGGCTTTTACGCGAACATCAAAACTTATTGGCCGCGCTTCTTGCGTGCGTTCGCCGCGATGCGCATGCGCAGCGCGTTCAGCTTGATGAAGCCGCCCGCATCCGCCTGGTTGTACGCGCCGCCGTCTTCGTCGAACGTGGCGATGGTCTGGTCGAACAGCGAATCCGTCTTCGAATCGCGCGCGACGACGATCACGTTGCCCTTGTACAGCTTGACGCGCACCCAGCCGTTCACGCTCTTTTGCGTGTGGTCGATCAGCGTCTGCAGTGCGACGCGTTCCGGTGCCCACCAGTAGCCGTTATAGATCAGCGACGCGTAGCGCGGCATCAGGTCGTCCTTCAGGTGCGCCACTTCGCGGTCCAGCGTGATCGATTCGATGGCGCGGTGCGCCTTCAGCATGATCGTGCCGCCCGGGGTTTCGTAGCAGCCGCGCGACTTCATGCCGACGTAGCGGTTTTCCACCAGGTCCAGGCGGCCGATGCCGTGCTTGCCGCCCAGGCGGTTCAGTTCGGTCAGCACCGCGGCCGGGGTCAGCTGCTTGCCGTTCAGGGCCACGATGTCGCCGTTCTGGAATTCGATGTCCAGGTATTCCGCCTCGTCCGGTGCCGCTTCCGGCGACACGGTCCAGCGCCACATCGATTCCTCGGCTTCCGCGCTCGGGTTTTCCAGGTGGCGGCCTTCGAACGAGATGTGCAGCAGGTTGGCGTCCATCGAGTACGGCGCGCCGCCGTTCTTGTGCTTCATGTCGATGTCGATGCCGGCGTCTTCCGCGTACTTCAGCAGTTTTTCACGCGACAGCAGGTCCCACTCGCGCCACGGGGCGATGATCTTGACGTCCGGCTTCAGCGCGTACGCGCCCAGCTCGAAGCGCACCTGGTCGTTGCCCTTGCCGGTCGCGCCGTGCGACACGGCGTCGGCGCCGGTTTCGTTGGCGATCTCGATCAGGCGCTTGGCGATCAGCGGACGCGCGATCGACGTGCCCAGCAGGTATTCGCCTTCGTAGACGGTGTTGGCGCGGAACATCGGGAACACGAAGTCGCGCACGAATTCTTCGCGCACGTCGTCAATGTAGATGTTTTCCGGCTTGATGCCGAACTTCAGCGCCTTGGCGCGTGCCGGTTCCAGCTCTTCACCCTGGCCCAGGTCGGCGGTGAAGGTGACGATTTCGCACTTGTAGTTATCCTGCAGCCATTTCAGGATGACGGAGGTATCGAGGCCGCCCGAGTAGGCGAGGACTACTTTTTTGATGTCGCTCATGGAAGTTCCAGTGGTGTCAGATGTGGAGGGGGATGATGGTCAGCCGGCCCTCAGCGGGCCGACGATCAGGCTCATGGGTCGTGGTAGTGCGATTGATTATTTGTCTTCGATGCGGCCCAGCAGCAGATATTCGATCAGCGCCTTCTGCACGTGCAGGCGGTTCTCGGCCTCGTCCCAGACGACGGATTGCGGACCGTCGATGACGCCGGCCGACACTTCCTCGCCGCGGTGCGCGGGCAGGCAGTGCATGAACAGCGCGTCGCCGCTCGCGCGCGCCATCTTCGCTTCGTCGACGATGAAGCCGTCGAACGCTTTCAGTCGCTCGGCGTTTTCCTTTTCGTAGCCCATGCTCGTCCACACGTCCGTGTTGACGAGGTGTGCACCGGCGCAGGCGTCGGACGGGTTCTCGAAGAAGGTGTAGTTCGTCGTCGTGACCAGCTGCGGATCGATGTCGTAGCCCTTCGGGGTCGACACGTTCAGGTGGAAACCGAACACTTCCGCCGCCTGCAGCCAGGAATACAGCATGTTGTTGGCGTCGCCGATCCACGCCACCGTCTTGCCGACGATGGAGCCGCGGTGCTCGTAGTACGTGAAGATGTCGGCCAGCACCTGGCACGGATGGTGTTCGTTGGTGAGACCGTTGATCACCGGCACGCGGGAATGCGCCGCGAAGCGCTCGATGATGTCCTGGCCGAACGTGCGCACCATGATGATGTCGCACATGCGCGACATGACCTGGCCGGCGTCCTCGACGGGCTCGCCGCGGCCCAGCTGGCTGTCGCGCGTGTTCAGGTAGATCGCGGCGCCGCCCAACTGGTGCATGCCCGCTTCGAACGACAGGCGCGTGCGCGTGGAATTCTTTTCGAACACCATGACCAGCGTGCGGTCGACGAGCGGGTGGTAGATCTCGTAGTTCTTGAACTTGCGCTTGATGACGGTCGCGCGCTCGATCAGGTACTCGAACTCGTCGCGGGTGAAGTCGGAGAACTGCAGGAAATGCTTGATGTTGGTGGGAGTCGTGCCAGCCATTTTTGTGCCTGAGATACGATAATCTCTTGGATTATAAGCGTTTTTGCTTGCTTTCCGGGAAATCGGTTTCGGAAAAGTTGTCAGTACAACGTCTGCGCGGACTCGTGCAGCAGCTGCGCGTACAGCTCGTGGCGCAGCTTCGCGATCTTGCCGTCCGCGACGGCCTGCAGCACGGCGCACTGGGGTTCCGCCAGGTGGCGGCAGTTGTAGTACTTGCAGCCGCCCAGGTAGGGCTTGAACTCGACGAACGCCCGTTCCAGCATGCCTTCCGTCAGGTGGTACAGGCCGAATTCCTGGAAGCCCGGGGAGTCGATCAGGGTGCCGCCGGCCGGCAGCTTGTACAGGCGGGTGAAGGTCGTCGTGTGCTTGCCGGTGTCCAGCGCTTCCGAGATTTCGCGCACGGCGATGTCGGCGTCCGGCACGAGCAGGTTCACGATCGACGACTTGCCCATGCCCGACTGGCCGATCAGGATCGAGGACTGGTCCTGCAGCAGCGGCGTCAATGCCGCGACGGTGTCGTCGGGATGCGTCTTCGCCGACACCTCGTGCAGCGGGTAGCCGAGGCGCGTGTACAGGCTCGCGCGTTCGCGCGCGCGGGCGAGGTTGGGCTCCAGGTCGACCTTGTTCAGGATGAGGTGGGCATCCACGCCCGCCGCCTCGCAGGCGACGAGGGCGCGCGACACGAGGTCGTCGGTGAAGCTGGGTTCCGTTGCGATGACGATGAACAGCCGGCTGATGTTCGCCGCCAGCAGCTTGCTCTTGTACTGGTCGGAGCGGTACAGCAAGGTCGTGCGCTCGGCGATCTTTTCGATCACGGCCTGGTCGTTCGACGTGCGTTTCAGGTGGACGATGTCGCCCACCGCCACGTTCGTCTTCTTGCCGCGCGTGACGCACTGGAGGAATTCGCCGTCGACGTCGGCCAGGTAATGGCGGCCGTGCGCCGCGACGATGGTGCCTGTGAGGTCGTGTTTGCTCATGCGCCGGCCCGTCCCGCGTACAGCGCATCCGCTTTGGCCGCGCAAATAAAATCGTTGTCGGACAGGCGGTTGCCGGCCGAATGCGTCGTCCACGACGCGGTGACGCGGCGGTAGCCGACGGCCAGGTCAGGATGGTGGTCTTCGCGGTGGATCATGAAGGCGAGGGCGTTCACGAATTCCATCGTCTCGTGGAAGTCGCGGAACACGAATTCGCGCTCGAGACGGGTGCCGTCGATATGCCAGTCCGGTACCTCGGCCAGCAGCGCAGGGATCGCGGCGTCGTCCAGCGCGGGTGCGCCGTGCACGCAGTGGCGGTCGATCAGGTTCATGCGACCCCCGCCAGGCGCAGGTGACGGATGCGCACCGAGGCCGGCGGGTGCGAATCGTAGAACGCGGAGTGGATCGGGTCCGGCGTCAAGGTGGCGGCATTGTCCTCGTACATCTTGACGAGGGCCGACACGAGGTCGCGCGCATCGCTGTGGCTCGCGGCGAACGCGTCCGCCTCGAATTCGTGCTTGCGCGACGTGATCGACGTCAGCGGCGAGAACGGGAACGTGAAGACCGGCAGCACGAGGGTGAACAGCAGCAGGGCCATCGCATCGTTCGACTGCCCCAGCAGCGGCAGCACACCGAGGCCCGTGTAGAACCAGACCTGCGTCTTGAGCCAGCCGAGGAGGGCGAGGAACGCGAGCGACAGCGCGAACAGCACGCCGATGCGCTTGATGATGTGCTTCAGCTTGAAGTGGCCCAGCTCGTGCGCGAGCACGGCTTCGATCTCTTCCGGGGCCAGGCGCGACAGCAGGGTGTCGAAGAACACGATGCGTTTATTCGAACCGAAGCCGGAGAAATAGGCGTTGCCATGCGCGGAGCGCTTGCTGCCGTCCATCACGAACAGGCCCTTGGCCGCGAAGCCGACGCGCGTCATGAGGCCTTCGATGCGGTGCTTCAGCTTGTCGTCCGTGAGCGGCGTGAATTTGTTGAAGATCGGCGCGATGACGGTCGGGTACAGCACCATCATCAGCAGCTGGAAGCCGCTCCACACGAGCCAGGCGTACAGCCACCACAGGGCGCCCGTCCTGTCCATCAGGGTGAGCACGACCCACAGCAGCGGCAGGCCGATGACGGCGCCGACGAGGCCGCCCTTGACGGCGTCGGCGATCCACAGCCCGACCGTCATCTTGTTGAAGCCGAAGCGCTCTTCCAGCACGAACTGGCGGTAGTACGAGAACGGCAGGTCGAGCCCACCGGAGACGATGGCGAACGCGACGATCAGCAGGATCTGGTGCCCCATACCGGGGCCAAGCGCGTGCAGCAGCGCCGTCGACAGCGCCTGCAGGCCGCCCAGCAGGGTAAAACCGGTCAGCACGAGCGTGTTCCACAGCGCGGCCCACAGGCCGAAGCGGGTCTTGGCGACGGTGTAGTCGGCGGCCTTCTGGTGGGCGGACAGGGGGATCTTCGCGGCGAATTCGGCCGGCACCTGGTCGCGGTGCCGCAGGACGTGGCGGATGTGCCGGCGCGCCAGCCAGTACCGCAGGCCGAGCGTGAGCAGGAGAAAGACGACGAACAAAACCGAAAACGCGGATGAAAGCATTCTATGCCTGTGAGAAAATCCTGTTTTTCGGGGTCAGAGCACGAATTTCTATCAGCGGGGTCAGAGCACGGTTTTCACGATTGTGCTCTGACCTCGCCAAATTAATGCTCTGCCCCCGACTGATTAAAAGCTTTTAGCGAAGAGAGAATTATGTCACAAGCCAACCCCACCGAAGTATCCACTCCGCGCCCGAACGAATTCAACCTCGTCTGGATCGACATGGAGATGACCGGCCTCGACCCGGACAACGACCGCATCATCGAAGTGGCCGCCGTCGTCACGGACGCCAACCTGAACGTGCTGGCCGAGGGCCCCGTGATCGCCGTCCACCAGAGCGACGCGACGCTGGACAAGATGGACAACTGGAACAAGGGCACGCACGGCCGCTCGGGCCTGATCGACCGCGTCAAGGCGTCGACGATCGACGAAGCCCAGGCCGAGGAACAGCTGATCGCCTTCCTGAGGCAGTGGGTGCCGGCAAATAAGTCGCCGATGTGCGGCAACTCGATCTGCCAGGACCGCCGCTTCATGGCGCGCGGCATGCCGAAGCTGGAAGCGTTCTTCCACTACCGTAACCTGGACGTGTCCACCTTGAAGGAACTGTGCCGCCGCTGGAAGCCGGAACTGGCGTCCGGCTTCAAGAAGGCGCAGAAGCACACGGCGCTGGCCGACATCATCGAGTCCATCGAAGAATTGCGCTACTACCGCGAGCACTTCATCAAACTGTAACGCGACAAAGCGAGCTCAGGCACAAAGTTGCAATCGTGCATGGGCCCCGCCGCCAGGTATGCGAGAATCGGGCCATGGCTGACATTCTGCGTACCACTGCCGGTCTCGGCGGAGAGAGCGACGTCCGGCGTCTCCTGCAGGAGCACGACTGGAGCACATCGCCGCTCGGGCCGCCGGCCGACTGGCCGCCCGAACTGGCGACCGCCGTGTCGATGACGGTCAGCTCCGCGTTCCCGATGTTCGTCGCCTGGGGGGCGGACCTGCGCTTCCTGTACAACGACGCCTACGCCACGATCCTCGGCGCCAAGCACCCCGCCGCGTTCGACGCGCCGTTCCAGCACGTCTGGGCCGAGATCTGGCCCGACCTCGTGCCCATCGTCGATCGCGCGCTGTCCAACAAATCCGCGTATTTCGAAGACCTGCCGCTCACGATGGAGCGTCATGGCTTCCGCGAGCAGACCTGGTTCACGTTCTCGTATTCGCCGCTGCACGACGGCCATGGCCGCGTGGCGGGCCTGTATTGCACCGTCATCGAGACGACGAGCCGGGTGCAGGCCGAGCGCCGCGCCGCGTTCGAGCTGACGGTGGCCGACGCGCTGCGCCCGCTGGCGTCCGCCGACGACGCCATCCGCACCGGCTGCACCCTGCTGGGACTGGAACTGGGCATGGCGCGCGTGCTGTACGGCGAAGTCGACGAGGCGCCCGATACGCTGGCCGTCGCGCGCGACTGGCACCGGCCCGGCCTCGCCAGCGCGGCCGGGCACACGTTTTCCATCGACGCCTTCGGCCCCGGCCTCGCGCACGCGGGCCGCGCCGGCGAGATCGTGCGGCTGGCCGACGTGCGCACCGACCCGCGCGCGGCCGCCCGCCAGGGCACGTATCTCGCACTGGACATCCAGGCTTGCCTCGCCGTCCCGCTGCGCAAGAGCGGGCGGCTGCAGGCGTTCCTGATGCTGGGCCTGGACCGGCCGCACCCGTGGACCGACGCCGAGGTGGCGCTGGCCCGCGGCACGGCCGAGCGCATCCGGAACGCCGTCGAGCTGGCGCGCATGCAGGGCACCCTGCGCGCGGAACGCGACCGCGGCCGCTCGATCCTCGACACGATCGCGGAAGGCTTCATGCTGCTCGACCGCGACTGGACCGTCCTGCAGATGAATCCCGCCGGGCTGCGCATCGCGCACATGGATCCGG
The DNA here is from genome assembly GCF_030411975.2 of Massilia orientalis. Classification (NCBI taxonomy): domain Bacteria; kingdom Pseudomonadati; phylum Pseudomonadota; class Betaproteobacteria; order Burkholderiales; family Oxalobacteraceae; genus Massilia; species Massilia orientalis. Next base: position 74,798 of record NZ_JASNRB020000024.1, read on the forward strand.
CCGAGTTCATCGGGTGCAACCACTGGGACGTGTGGCCGGAAGCGATCGACAGCGAAGCGGGGCGCATGTACCGCCGCGTGATGCGTGACCGCGTGGCCGGCACCGCCGAGTACCGCCAGCGCATACCGGACGGCGTCGATATCTGGTGCGAAGTGCGCGCCTACCCGACGCCCGACGGCGGCATCGTCTCGTTCTTCCGCGACATCACGGAGAGAAAGGCGGCCGAGGACAAGCTGCGCGCCGCCGACCGGCGCAAGGATGAATTTCTCGCGATGCTGGCGCACGAACTGCGCAATCCGCTGGCGCCGATCAGTGCCGCCGCCGACCTGCTACGCATCGGCCGCCTGGACGAAGCCCGCGTGCGCAAGAGCAGCGCCATCATCGGCCGCCAGGTGCGCCACATGACGAGTCTCGTGGACGACCTGCTCGACGTCTCGCGCGTCACGCGCGGCCTCGTCACGCTCGCGCGCGCGCCCGTGGCGGCCCGCGCCATCGTCGACGAGGCCATCGAGCAGGTACGCCCCATGTTCGAGGCCCGCCGCCAGCACCTCGCCATCGGCATCGCCGACCCGGACGCCCTGGTGCTGGGCGACAAGGCGCGCCTCGTGCAGGTGCTCGCGAACCTCCTGAACAATGCCTCCAAGTACACGCCGGAAGACCGCCGCATCGACGTCGCGGCCACGGTCGACGCTGCGCGTGGCCGTTTGCTGCTGACGGTGCACGACGAAGGCATCGGCATGGAACCGGAGCTCACGGGACACGTGTTCGACCTGTTCACGCAGGGCGAGCGTTCGGTCGACCGCGCGCAGGGCGGGCTGGGCCTCGGCCTGGCGCTCGTCAAGAACCTCGTCGAGCTGCACGGCGGGACCGTCGCCTGCACGAGTCCTGGGCTGGGGCAGGGCAGTACCTTCGAGGTGGCGCTGCCGCTGATGGAAGGGGGCGCGCGCGTGGCGCCGGCCGATGCCGGTGCCGTTGCAGGCGGGACAGTGGGCGGTGCGCGGCGTCCGCTGCGCGTGCTCGTGGTCGACGACAACGTCGACGCGGCGGCCACGCTGGGCATGCTGCTGGAAGCGTGCGGCTACCTGGTCGACGTCGAACACGATTCGCACCGCGCGCTGGAGCGGGCGCGGCACCAGCGGCCGGACGTGGCGCTGCTGGACATCGGTTTACCGGACATGGACGGCAATGAACTGGCCCGCCGCCTGCGCGCGGATGCGCAGACGGGGACCATCGTGCTGGTGGCCGTCACGGGGTATGGCCAGGAACAGGACCGCCGCGCGGCGTTCGAGGCGGGCTTCGATCACCACCTCGTGAAGCCCGTCGACATGGACGAGCTGGCCGCGCTGCTTGCGGGGATTCAAACTTAACCGACGTCGTCCCCGCGAAGGCGGGGATCCAATGACGAGCTGGCCGTGCTGCTGGCGGGGATTCAAACTTAACCGACGTCGTCCCCGCGAAGGCGGGGATCCAATGACGAGCTGGCCGTGCTGCTGGCGGG